>DASTYM010000094.1:0-2587 GCA_035764995.1 Cyclobacteriaceae bacterium
ACAAGTTTTGAAGTTCATAAGAAAGTAAATGGGGTGAGTTGGAACCGAAACGGTTCAATTCTAACTTACTTAGCAGTCCAAACCACTTCCTGTTTGTCCTTACCAAGTTTTAAAATCATGCGTGTTGGATTGGTGGCCAACGCCAGCTTTGTATCCCTGCCAGGAAGTTTTTCTAAATCAACAGAAATACCTTCACCCAAATAAGCTATTGGTAACAATACATCATTATCCGGACAGTACTGATCATGTACTTTTTGAATTTCGGCCTCGAGGTATTCTCCATACTCATCCTGAAAATCATCTTCTAAATCGTGAAGTTTTTCTTCAAGATCGTCATACTTGGGATTGTTGTAATCAATCTTGCTGAGTTCCTGCTTGCTGTTAACGATTTCCTGTAGTGCCTTATCGAGAGCTTTAATGTCCATGCTGGGTAGTATTTACAACAAATATAGGCTTATAAATTCCAATGGATCAAATCACAAATCTCAATTTTTTGGAATTTGTGATTTGTTATTTGGGTTTTAAAAGGAAGGTTTGCGTTTTGGAATTTGGTTCTTGGAATTTTAAGATATTACTAACTTTACGTTGATTTTAAACAGCAACTATGTCACAGGATTTTCTTCCCATAAACGGCACTGATTACATCGAATTATATGTTGGGAACGCTAAACAGGCCGCTCATTTTTATCAGCATGCTTATGGCTTTGAGTTGGTTGCGTACGCAGGACCTGAAACGGGAGTTCGAGAGAAGGCATCGTATGTATTGCAGCAAAACAAAATCAGGATTGTCCTGACAACTTCCCTGCAGAAAGATTCTGAAATAAGCGAGCATGTAAAAAAACACGGTGATGGAGTGAAAGTGCTCGCTCTTTGGGTTGATGACGCAACAAAATCATTTCATGAGACTACCATTCGTGGTGCTGAACATGCTAAAAAGCCGGAGACATTAAAGGACGAATTTGGAGAAGTAGTAGTGTCGTCCATTAAAACGTATGGAGATACCATTCACACTTTTGTGGAGCGGAAAAATTACAAAGGCCCCTTCCTGCCGGGATATCAAGCTCGCAAGAGTACATATAAAGCAGAACCAATTGGTTTGAAATACATTGATCATTGCGTAGGCAATGTAGAGCTCGGCAAAATGAATACATGGGTAGAGTTCTATGAAAAAGTAATGGGCTTTAGCTTGCTCGTTACGTTTGATGATAAAGACATATCAACTGAATACAGTGCACTCATGTCAAAGGTTGTATCTAATGGAAACGGTTACATCAAATTTCCAATCAACGAACCTGCAGCCGGTAAAAAGAAATCGCAAATTGAAGAATACCTTGATTTCTATTACGGACCTGGCGTACAACACGTAGCCATTGCAACAGATGATATTATCCACACAATTACCGAATTACGCAAGCGAGGCGTTGAATTCCTTCACGTACCTGAAGTGTATTACGAGGACGTACTCGAACGTGTTGGTAAAATCGATGAGAGCCTGGAGGATCTGAAAAAATTGAATATCCTCATCGACCGTGATGAAGAAGGATACTTATTACAGATTTTTACAAAACCCATACAAGACAGACCAACCATGTTTTTCGAGATCATCGAACGACATGGAGCTAAGTCGTTTGGGAAAGGAAACTTTAAAGCGTTATTTGAATCGATAGAGCGCGAACAAGCGCTGAGAGGTAATTTGTGATGATAAAATAATCTACATTTTTCTTCGCAAAAGAATCCTAAATTTGGCGCTCTAAATATGATTATTCATGAGTGACCTTTTGCAACAAGTAAAATCCAAAGCCCAAAAGTGGATTGATAGTCCGGTTATTGATACGGAAACCAAAAAACAAATTCAAGAATTAATTAACCGACCTGATTCAAAAGAACTCATCGATAGTTTTTACAAAGACCTGGAATTTGGAACGGGTGGTTTGCGTGGCGTCATGGGGGTCGGTTCAAACTGTATGAACAAATATACCGTTGGTCATGCTACCCAAGGGCTTTGTAATTACTTACTCAAAACCTATCCAGGCAAAAAAATAAAAGTTGCTCTGGCACACGATAGCCGCAACAATAGTCCGTATTTCACTCAAATCACGGCCGATGTTTTTTCTGCCAATGGAATTGAAGTTCACAAGTTTTCTGAATTGCGACCTACTCCCCTCCTTTCTTTTGCCATACGTTACTTGAAGTGCGATTCAGGTGTTGTCATCACAGCATCACACAATCCAAAAGAATACAATGGCTACAAAGCGTATTGGAATGACGGAGCACAAGTAGTTCCTCCGCATGATAAAAATATTATCAAAGAAGTAAACGCGATTACTTCTTTTGAACAAGTGAAATTTAATACCGATCCATCAAAGATTCATGTGATCGGGCCCGAGGTTGAAGCAGCCTATTACAACGAGGTGAAGAAAATTATTCCAAATCAGGAAGTCATCAAAAAACAACACAACATTCCACTTGTGTACACCAGTCTCCATGGTGCGGGAATTACGATGGTACCGGAATGTTTAAGGCAGATTGGATTCACCAATATCCAGGTTGTTGAAGAACAAAAAACACCAGACGGAAATTTCCCAAC
>DASTYM010000095.1:0-2594 GCA_035764995.1 Cyclobacteriaceae bacterium
TGGTTAATGGTAAAAGATCATCGATCTCATTCATTTTGGCGTACAACCTACCCTGCAATCCCTTTCCTGAATAAAGTCCAAGGGTGGAATCAATGGCCACGAGTTTTTTAAAATTGGCCTCATAATCTGACAGAGCATAAACTACCAGCACCACTTGTTGATCAGAAATATATTTCTCAAGCTGATTCGAAAACAAGTAGGTCTCATCCCCTATTTGTCGAATGGTGTTACTGGATCCGTTTAATTGGTAATCCTGAATATAGTATTTCAACCGCAGCAGGCTAATGTTGTCACTTCCATAATCAAAGCGATTCATTTTGTCCAGGGCTATACCGAAATCTCCAATAATGCCGTACTTATCAATACCCCTGGTTTTGATTCCCAATTCAATTTCTTTAAAGATGTCGTCATACTCCTGTACTTTTTTGTGCAGGCCATCCAACTCCTCCGTTTCACCCAAACCAGTGTCGCTCAGCCTTGTTCTGATATCAATATAGGATTGTTGATATTGTTGAAAAGCATTTTGGTAGTGATCAATAAACTCACTTTTTCCGGATGCAAAAAACTGTACATTGTTGCGATCTTTTAGGATAAATTCATGAGATGACAATTTAATGTCCATGACCTGCTTTTGAAGTGCGCGAAAGCTCTCTCGCAATTGGCTCTCCTTTAGTTTACTAACCTGCACATACGTAGTAAAAGAAGCGCCAACCATGATCAATACGATCAGTGAGAATGCCGGGATCACACTTGTTTTTATAGAACTTATTTGAGAATAAATACCCCTCACTACATTTTTCATCTACATTACTTCATTTTGAATTTCTGGTGCAAGGTCAAAGTTTCTTCGTCCAGGTCATTTTCTTCCAGGATTAGTTCCTTTAGCGAGGGTAACAAGAAGAGCGGGCGGCCTATACTTCGAAGCCCGTTATGGTAGAGATCAATTTTTCTGACTGTGACAGGCAAGATCACATTGTTTGAAATTGTATCGATCCTGTTCTCCGCAAGATCGAGGACCGCCAAACGCGACAGGCTTCGGATCCAAACTGGGATCTCGGTGATCGCATTGTTACTGAGATAGATTTCCTCCAGGCTATTCGAAATGGCAGGAAACCGATCAAGTTGGTTGTTACAAAAATTGACTCTTCGTAGTCGCGTAAGGTTCAATAGTTCAATCGGTAGATGATCAAGCTGATTGTTCTCGACCGACAGTTCCTCGAGATGCTGTAGTGTCCCGATCTCCCGTGGCAAAGAGGTTAACTCATTATTTCCGAGATTGAGAATTTTGAGGTTGTGAAGCTGACCAATCTCAGGAGGAAGAATTTTCAGGTTACGATTTCGCATTACCAGCACTTCCGCATGATCTGCGTTTTCCAATGCTTCCTCAAGGTCATCATAATAGGTTTGGTCTTGCTTCAATGACGCCAAATGACCTAATGCAACAATGAATGCGGGAATCGTTGCTCCAATAATCAGGAGCCCGATTTTCAGTTTTCGATTAATTCTCATCCTGTGTTAATAGATCGTGCCCCCTTTTACTTTGGGTTTTACAATGAATGATCTGAGGAGGGTAAAGCCGAAGCGTACATCTCCTTTAAAAAAATCATCTGTAGTGTTGAGCAGGTATTCCTTTTCAATAATCCCGACTGAATTGGTGAAGTGGAGTTTAAAAACATGTCCTCCAGTCACCACCTCAAGCCCAACACCGATTGGATCGTATAAGGTACTGACTGATAATTTATCTTTGTTCCAGACATAACTGTAATCGACATTCAAACTAAGTTTGCCCCTCAGCTTGATCTGCAACCCAGAGCCCAGCGCATAAGCATTGTGCGCCAGGCTTTCCAGGTCTGTCTGATTTCTGTGAATCATCGTGGGGCTTATTTGTAGTGTAAGCCAAGAAGACACCTTTCTGCTTACCATGGCCTGATACGTGTAAACCAGATTTGAAATAAAATAATTTTCATCGCTGCTATTATTTAATATCCGAAGTCGTTGAGAAGAAAACGCAACACTTGTAAAAAGTGTAACCGTTGCGGGCATGTTTCCTGCAGGTGCTCCCTTCGATTGAGTTAACAGTCTATATTTGAGATAGCCGTCATAATTTTTTCCAGCCGTGGATCTTCCAATTCCAGCCGATAACTGGTCAATTATTCCGTACTCAAATCCCATGCGCATCACAGCCTCGTCTAATCCAAATGCGTTAAACGCACCGGTTTTAACTGTTCCAAATCGATGCCCGATGATCACCCAAAGTTGACCAGCATCCGAAACATTAGTCGACTGTCCGCTAATAATGGTTGAGCCGCTGAAGGCACTTCTAATTTTAATTTCCTCCGGCTTGTTGTCAAAATCAAGTGAATCAATTTGTGCCCGGACGGTCGTAAGACAAGCACATATGAACGTTATCGATAGCAGGTATTTCATAGCGTTAAATTTGGTCATTGGGCTCGGATGTAGATTTTCTCAGAATGAAAACTGTACTTGCCTCAAACACTTCCGACACCTTCAGCACCACAAGTCGCGGAATTTTGATATTGTAATCGGAAAGAAAAACTTTGAAGCTCGTATGTACTGCTATGGTTCCATCAATC
>DASTYM010000096.1:0-5567 GCA_035764995.1 Cyclobacteriaceae bacterium
GACCCAATCAAGATTTAGTTACCACTTGGTTGCGGTGAATTGCCGTTCGATACTTCATTTCCCGGATTACCATTGTCCGAAGGCCCGAAGCCGTTGCCGTCACCACTACCGTTTCCACCACCACCAGAAGGCTGAGGTGAATTGCCGTTAGACACTTCATTGCCCGGGTTGCCGTTGTTTGACGGACCAAAACCATCCGGAGCGATACGCTCTTCAAGTTCCTCGATTCTTAGAATTGCTTGATTTTTCAATTGTGTTTTCATACTAAATTTCATTTTAGTCAGACATAAAAAATTGTATCAGGCCTATCCGGCACCCTGCTTAGGTCCGCTCTCTGAATTTTCAGGATTTGCCGTTCCTTCGGGGTTTGCACTCCCGGATGGATTGCCATGACTGTTAGCCTGATTGCCCGGTTGACCATCATAGCCACCAGTACCTTCTACACTCGGAGCGATTCGCTCCTC
This sequence comes from Cyclobacteriaceae bacterium, assembly GCA_035764995.1. GTDB lineage: Bacteria > Bacteroidota > Bacteroidia > Cytophagales > Cyclobacteriaceae > UBA2336. The sequence continues at coordinate 465 of DASTYM010000096.1, forward strand.
CAGTTCTTCTGCCTTGAGAAGAATCTGATGATTCAACGTTTGCTTTTTCATGGTTTAAAAGAAAAAATAATATGAAGTCTGCTATTCAATAATGTTATGCAGGTCTTTAGTGGTCTGCTACCTACATAAGTCCGTTATTCAATTGCTTTACTTAATTGTTCGCAGCGACCTAACAAGATCTCATTGCTCATGGCATTTGCACTGCCATCGAGGAATTGTGTAAAAATCCATGGATTGCCACCCACGCCACCAAGCACGGGTTGTTTAGGGAAAGTCCATGACGTACCTGCCGGAATTATTTCCAGTTCGTTGGAAAGATCTGCTGTTGCTTCGTGTGGGCCGCCAACAGGATTATCATTGTTACGGAAGATGATAACGGCACTAAGTCCATTCATAGATAAACCGGCATCAAACGTAATATTTGGCCCGGGGCTATTTTCACAGCCTTCAGTTGTGTACTTGGAAGAAGCTACTGCATTTTCATTCACTTGAGATGCTCCCTTAAATGTGTAACCCTGAACACAGCGACCAATAAAAACTTCACCTCCAACAGCGTTGCCTTGGTCATCAATAAACTGGATCCAAATAAATGGATTACCGCCTGTGCCGCCTAATACGGGTTGCTTGGGTATGACGATTTCTGTTCCGTCAGGCTGGAGGCTCACATCAACATAGGCTTCTTCCGAATGTTCATGCGTACCTTTCATGTTATTACGAAAAATCGTACGGACGCCAAAGCCTGCAGTAGTTGCCAACCCGCTAAAAGTAATTTGAGGTCCCGGGTTGTTGCTGCAATCGTACGTTGTTAATTCGTACGCAACTGATACTGGCATGTCAAGTTCTGTGATGTTGGTGTGTGGGAGAGAGGCATCCAGCATCGAGGAATTTAATTCCGCATTTGTCAATTCGCTTGATGATAATGCGTCATCTTCCGATTGCAGGAATCCCTCTTCACAGGAAATTCCGATCAACATTAACAGAACAAACAGGTGGAGCCTTACTATGGCCCGCTTGAAACTGTTACCTGTAGTTTTCTTTTCTTCTTTCATAAATTTTATTATTTGGTTGAACATCTTTTGCTTCACGAGTTATAGGCTCGAATGCTTATCCGAAACTAGAGCTATGCATAGCAACAGGGTAGAGTAAAAAGAATGAAAGCCCTGTCGCTCGGTTGACGACAGGTGTCATCAAAAAGGCCATGAGTCCTACTTTGTCAAGTTGATGTTCCAATCGCGTCCCTATAGGACTTGAGTTTACTTTTTGGCTGTATTCTACCAGTGTAAAATCCCGCTAGGGATAAAATATCGGTAGCCAGAGATCAAGAAATTAATCGAAAGTCCCGTAGGGACGAAACGTTAAACCTGCGAAAAAGGAAGACAAGCATGGAATACGACAAAGTAGGATTAGTGTTCAGTAGAGAACGCTGGTAATGGGAGTAATAAAATTAACTACCAGTTATTCAATTAAATTATTACGGATGGCGTAATTGGTGAGGTCTACATTGGATCTCAATTGCATTTTTTCCATGACGCGTGCGCGATAGGTTGCAATGGTAGCGGGACTTAAAAATAATTTTTCAGCAATCTCTTTTATTTTAGAGCCAGAAGCAATCAGGCATAGAATCTGAAATTCCCGGTCGCTTAATTTTTCATGTGGAAGTTTATTGCTGTCTTTCTCAAAGCTGTTCATCAGTCGTTCGGCCAGGCTAAGCGTAATAAATTTTCCATTGGCATGAACTTGTCGGATGGCATCAACCAATTCTTCTGGTGCTGATTCCTTGGTAAGATAACCCGATGCACCCGCCTTGATGGATCGAACTGAAAAGCGATCTTCCGGATGCATGCTGAGTACCAATACTTTGATGTCAGGGTTGTTATCTTTTAACTCTTTCAAAATTTCGAGCCCGTTTTTACCGGGCATTGAAATATCGAGCAGAATGATGTTAGGCACAGTCTCTGTTAAACTCTTACGCAGTTCGGTATAACCATTTGCCTCGGCAACGATCTCCATATCGGGTTCGTCACTCAAAATTTTTACCAGCCCTGAGCGTACTACTGAGTGATCATCAACTATGGTTACTTTAATTCTGGATTGCATATGCTTGCATGATTGGTACTGTTATAGAGATTTTTGTTCCTTTCCCTTTTCTGCCGGAAATGGTAAAACGCCCGTTCAGGAAACGAGCGCGTTCACGAAGTCCTATAATTCCAAGGGAGTTAGAACTGGAAATATCTTCACTGGAAATTCCAACACCATTATCCTGAATTGATAATACTAATGTTGCATTGGAGATTGAAAGGTTTACATCTGCCTGTGTAGCCTTCGCATGCCTTGCAATATTGGTTAATGCTTCCTGCACCATCCGATACAATGCTATGGAGGAGTTTAAATCAATGTCCAATGAATCAACTTCAATGCAAGCGTTGCATGAAACATTATTCCTTGTTTCAAAGTCAAGGCACAACCATCGAATGGCTTCTACAATTCCCAACTCTTCTAATATTTCCGGACGAAGGCCGGATGAAATTCTTCTTATTGACTCCGTTGCATTTTCAACGAGGTTTATAATGGATTGAAACTCAGTATCAACTGCATCAAGGCTGCTCAAACGTCCTGTGATAAGCCTTTTGCGAAGTACAGCTATATCAATTTTCAATGCTGTAATCAATTGGCCGAGTTCATCGTGCAGTTCCCTGGCAAGGTGCAGTCTTTCTTCCTCACGCGAAACATGGAGACGTTCGGTAAGCAATTGCAACTCGAGGTTGGTCTTCTTTAATGTCAAAGCCATTCGCACTTTTTCACTCTCGTTTTTCTTCTTTTCAATGGCGTTTTTGATGGCAGCAGGCAATCGCTTAAAACTCGACTTAAGGATGAAATCGTCAACACCTTCTTTTACACAATCAAGCGCTACATGCTCGCTGAGTGCACCGGTAACCAGGATAAACGGAATGCCTAACTTCTTTCGCTTAATCATCCGAAAGGCATCCATTCCATTAAAGGACGGAAGAGAATAATCCGCCAAAATGATAGAGGGCTGAAATTTTTGAACCTGCCGTGAAAATTCCTGTTGCCGATCGACACGGACAGATGTGAATTTCATCGATGCTTCTTCAAGCTCAGAACGCATCAACTCCACATCATCCAGATTATCTTCCAGGAATAGAATTCTCATCTTGTTCGACTTTTTATTTTCTCTTGACCAGTCGCCAGAGCTTCTACAGGCTTCTCATTAATCAAACCCCAGTACATAGCCAAGGTGCTGACTGTTTTCATGAAACTGTCAAAACCCACTGGCTTTACCACGTAACTATTCACGCCAAGCTTGTAGGCCTCTGCAATGTCTCTCCTTTCCCGTGACGAAGTGAGGATCACCACCGGTAACGGCTTCGTACGGTCGTCATCCCGGATTTTTCGAAGCACATCCAAGCCGTCAAGCCTTGGAAGTTTGAGGTCCAGCAAAACCAGTTTAAGGCTATTCTGAACTTTTCGATTTTTGTAATTTTTTCGGGCGAAGCATCCTTTACAAAGAACACATCCTTGAATGGGTTCGGATAGGTTGAAATTGAAACCTGGTTTTCGGGCTGCGTCTCATCCTCTGATGCTATCTTACTTGATTCTTGCATACGTTGTTCAACATCTTCATTGGTTTGAGTTGTCGAAAGGATGCCGCCAAGCAAACTAACCGTAACGGTTGCAGATGCTGTGTTCGAACATCCGTTTGCTGCAGTACCCGTAACACTGTAGGTAGTAGTCAGCAGCGGGATTACGATGATGGTTGAACCGATTGCACCTGTGCTCCATTGATAAGTTGCTGCACCGCTTGCAGTAAGTGTACTGGCTAACCCTAGTAATACTGTTGACGGGCTTGCCGTGCAGGTAACGTTTGGCTTAGGATTCACAAAGACCGTTACCGATGCAGTGCCAGCAGAGCAACTACCAGTTGTTCCTGTTACTGTGTAGGTTGTTGTAACAGACGGGCTTACTACAATGCTCGCCCCGACTTGTCCCGTACTCCACACAAAACTATTAGCTCCGCTCGCAGTAAGCGTTGATGAACTTCCAGCACAAATGGTTGACGGTGATGCTGTAGCGGTAACACCGGTTGCACCATTTACAAACACCGTAACGGAAGCAGTCGAAGTACATCCGCCCGTGCTTGTGCCTGTCACAAAGTAGGATGTTGTAACGGTTGGACTTACCACGATGCTGGCCCCTGCTTGACCGGTACTCCATATATAGCTATTTGCACCAACGGCCGTAAGCGTTGCGAGCCCACCAGGGCAGATAACTGAAGGTGAAGCTGTAGCAGTGACACTTATGGAGCCATTGACGAACACTGTGACTGAAGCAGTTGCAGAACAACCCCCAACACTCGTACCTGTAACAGTATACGTAGTGGTTGCACTTGGGCTAACAACAATGTTTGCACCCGTTTGCCCTGTGCTCCAGAAGTAGCTGTCGGCACCCGATGCAATTAAAGTTGACGAACCACCCGCGCAAATTGTGGATGGTGATGCCGCAGCAAACACATTAATTGATCCATTGACAAAAACAGTTACTGAAGCCGATGCTGAACAGCCTCCGGCATTTGTGCCGGTGACAACATACGTTGTAGTAGTTGAAGGATTAACTACTATGCTTGCACCCGTTTGTCCCGTACTCCATACGAAGTTGCTGGCTCCGCTGGCCGTTAATGTAGCCGATCCTCCCACACAAATGACAGATGGAGATGCAAATGCAGTCACTATCGGTGGAGCACTCACACCCACGGTTACCGATGCGGAAGCAGAACACCCTGCTGCGTTCGTGCCGGTTACTGAATAAGTTGTTGTTGTCGTTGGGTTCACAACAATACTCGCACCTGTCTGCCCGGTACTCCATATATAACTACTTGCGTTGCCAGATGCGGTAAGCGTTGCTGATCCTCCCACACAAATGACAGATGGAGAAGCTGACGCAGTAATGCTCACGGGGCTATTCACAAACACCGTTACCGATGCAGTTCCAGAACATCCGTTGCTTGTTCCGGTAACAGTATATGTTGTCGTTGCACTTGGGTTAACTGAAATACTTGCTCCAGTTTGTCCAGTGCTCCACACGAAT
>DASTYM010000097.1:0-7562 GCA_035764995.1 Cyclobacteriaceae bacterium
GAAATGGAATTCGTGTGGCCGAAGTGCTGAAGAAAGGTCCATTCGACAAAGCTGAATCGAAAGTGAGAAAGGGAAATATTGTTGAAAAACTTGATGCGAATCCCATTCCGCCAGAAACCGACATCTACCAGTTGCTAAATCGTAAATCAGGAAAAAATACATTGGTTAGTTTGTTCGATCCAAAAACAAATCAACGGTGGGAGGAAGTGATCAAGCCCATTTCACTGGGCGAAGAAAATGAATTGTTATATAGACGTTGGGTCGAAAACCGTGCAGCGCAGGTTGATAGCCTTTCGAAAGGAAAGGTTGGATACATTCACGTGCGTGGCATGAATGATCCGAGTTATCGTGTTGTCTTTGAAGAAGCATTGGGTAAATATGGCAACCGCGAATCGCTGATCGTTGATACACGCTCGAATGGAGGTGGATGGCTGCATGACGATCTCGTTACATTTTTAGGAGGCCAGAAATACATTGATATGATTCCGCGTGGTCAGTACATCGGGTTCGAACCTCAGCGGAAGTGGACAAAACCTTCGGCCGTATTAATCGGGGAAAGCAATTATTCGGATGCCCACATGTTCCCTTTTGCTTATGACACAAAATCGTTGGGTGTAACCATTGGTATGCCGGTGCCCGGAACAGGAACGGCTGTGTGGTGGGAACAACAGATTGACCCAACCCTCGTGTTTGGAATTCCACAGGTTGGAATGGTGGGGCCAGACGGGAAGTACCTCGAGAACACACAGCTTGAGCCAGACATTAAAGTGAAAAATACCTATGAAACTCTCGTGAAAGGTCGAGATGAACAGTTAGAAAAAGCAGTTGAGGTGTTGGTGCGTAAACTCAGCGAAAAACCTGCTCCCGATAAAATTCAAACGCTGGAGAAACGCGGTAGCAACTAGTATTTTAATTTCCTGCAATTAAATAAGCAAGGTACGCAACCTTGCTTATTTGCTTTACGTCTGTTTACTTTGTAGTTCAAAGTACTTTTCCATGAAAGATATTCAGGAATACGAAAAAGACATTGCCTCCATCCGTACTATGATGGAACGATCCGTCAAGTTTATATCACTCAGCGGATTGTCGGGGGTCCTTGCTGGGCTTTATGCCCTGATCGGTGCAGGCATCGCCTACTATATTGTTTACTATCCCAACCCTCCTATCGGGTTCAGACTTCATTATGTAAATGAACAAACAATTGTCACTAATCTGATTACGGTTGCGATTCTGGTTTTAGTGTTGTCACTTGGAACAGGTTTTTGGCTGAGTTCACGGAAGGCAGCAAAACTTGGAACCACGATCTGGAACAAACCCAGCAAGCAACTGTTTAAAGATTTGTCAATACCGCTTGTTACCGGAGGCCTGCTCATCATCATCATGCTATCAAGAGGATATTTTGGATTTGTTGCCCCAGCCTGTTTACTTTTTTACGGCCTCGCATTGATTTACGCAGGCAGAAATACCTTCGCAGAAGTTCAATACCTTGGTTTCATTGAAATAGGCCTCGGTCTTTTGGCAGCTGCATTACCAGGATACGGACTTATTTTTTGGTCGATCGGTTTTGGGGTGATGCATATTATTTATGGTTCGATCATGCATTTTCGTTACGACAAGTGAAAAACCCATTCGAAAATTTAGATCGTGTGTTGGAGCACCGGGTACGGTTGCAAATTATGTCTGTATTGATTGCGAATGAAAGCTATGACTTTAATTCACTCAAGGAAGTTATCGGGCTTACCGATGGAAGCATCGCCTCACACATGAAAGCGCTGGAGAAAGAAAAATATATTTCGATCTCAAAATCATTCATCGATAAAAAACCTAACACGAAATATAAAGCAACGGAACGAGGACGATCAGTTTTTAAAAAACACCTGGATGCCCTGGAAGAATTAATTAAACTGCAGAAGAAATGATTTTTTTTACCGATTCACTTTGTAATTAAAAGTACTTTTAAATCTTATAACTATGGAAACAATTCAACCTCCTACATTGAACATTTTTGAGCGATTTAACCTGTGGATACAGGAGTCAATCACCATCAAACTGATGTCAATCGGGTTTCTCGTTTTAATTTTGCTCATCCCTTCCGGGTGGATTCAGGACCTGATTCAGGAACGCCAACTTCGGGCGGAAGGCGTTATTCAGGAAGTATCATCAAAATGGTCTGGCAGTCAAACGCTGTCGGGACCTATTCTTGTTATTCCATACAAGGTCCAGGAAAAAATCGACAAGGGTAAAGATGGTATTGAGATCAGAGAATACATTCAACGCTATTTTTTCCTTCCTGAAAAACTCGATATCAACGGGCAAGTTGCGCCCTCTATCTTACACCGTGGGATTTTCGATGTGGCAGTATACTCTTCAACATTGAATATCCTTTCGACTTTTGCAAAACCGGATTTTGAAAAACTCAACATTAATCAGGACATGGTGCTCTGGAAAGATGCGTACATGATTTTCCCTGTTACCGATTTGCGAGGCATCAGCGACAACCTGGTTTTCACCGTTGGCGATTCTGCCAAGGCAACCGAGCCCTCCAGTAACCTGGGTATCTCCGTTAAAAAAATATCAAGGCAGCAGTCAAATGAAGTGTACCCTCCTGTCATCAATGATGATTACGCAGAATTCTCAAGCAGCGGTGTTGTCGCAAAACTGGATTGGCTGACTGCTGATGATTTCCGTGGAAATACCATCATCAAACTGAACCTGAAGGGAAGTCAACGGCTCAATTTTGTCCCATCTGGAAAAACAACAGTAGTCAATCTCTCGGGTGAATGGAACAACCCGAGTTTTGATGGAGAGTTTTTGCCTGAATCCCGCTCGGTCAGTGAAACTGGTTTTTCTGCTAAATGGAAAGTACTTCACTATAACAGACCTTTCTCGCAGCAATGGAATACTTCTGATGAAAAACTCAGTGGCTCTGATTTTGGGGTTAAGTTGCTGATCCCGGTTGATCAATATCAAAAGAGTATCCGCACTTCGAAATATGGCCAACTCATTATCATACTCACTTTCGTTGCACTCTTTCTGGTTGAAATTACGAAACGACTTCGCATCCATCCTTTCCAATATATTTTGATTGGCGCGGCATTAATTATCTATTATACACTACTGCTTAGTTTATCGGAACAAGTAGGTTACAACATCGCATACGGAATTTCAACACTTGCAACGGTAACACTCATCAGTTTATACTCTGTTTCGTTTCTTCAAAGCAAAGCACTCGTTGCATTGTTTACAACCCTGTTGGTTATCTTCTACTCCTTCATTTTCATCATCATCTTGCAACAAGACTTCTCCTTATTGCTGGGAAGCATCGGGTTGTTCATGATCGTTGGAGCATTGATGTATTTCTCAAGAAAAATAAAATGGTATGGCGAGGCCCCTCAAAACGCTTAAACCAATTAAAAATCGATGTGTCCTGTACCACTTGGTATAGGACACATTTTTGTCCTCTTCACATTTTTCAGGATATTTAAGTACCCCAAAACTATTGACCTACCTGAAAATGAGAATTCCTGCATCCAGCCTGGTATTTGCAATTTTCCTTGTGATATGTTTTTATTCTCATGCTCAGGAGCTGTACACAGCGCGTGGTTATTGGGTTGAAACAACAAAAGAGGCTTATCGGAAAATAAAACAAAAACAAAATGTTGGTGACTCCTTAACAACCAATGAAGCGGTCTATCTGAAGGACTACGAGAACTACCTCGTTACCTATTACCAACGAATGTCCGAAGCTGAAAAGACTACCTATGACCAGATGAAGGCCCAGTGGGATCGCGAATTGGTCGGTCCAAACGCAAAATCACCTGATCAAGCATCATCAAGACCGGAAGAATTTGAGTGGCGATCACGCGACCGCTTTGTGAATTCCCTCTTCGGCATTTGGTATGGAACGAGTATCGTGCTGATCACTGAAATGGATAATGCTGCCGCTGCAGGCATTCCGCTTATTACCGGTGGATTGTGGCTGATGGGACCAGTCATTAACCCAAAGAAATATGAAGGAATTACCCAAAGTGTAGTTCGTGCAAGCAGCTCGGGAAAATTCCTTGGATTACTTTATGGCGTGTCGCTGGGGCTTGCCGTGGCAGGCAACTCGGAGGATGCAGATAAATTGATGTTGGGCCTGTCTACTGTAGGCAGTATCGCGCTTGGAGAAGTTGGTTTTCAACTTCAGAAAAAAAGGAATTATTCAGATGGGCATATTGAGATGATGAGGCACTACGGAGTACTCGGACCCTGGATTGGTCTTTCAATAGTTGGTTCAACCAATACCGAAGACGCTCATGCATTAGGGGCTGGTCTCCTAGCTGGTGGTGCTGGGGGTTTGATCATTGGCAATCAGGTTTCGAAGCGATATGGTTATACAAAAGGCGATGTAGATGCTATTCAGTCGCTCACGTGGATTTCAACGGGACTTGGCTTTACGTTGATGGCAGAAACTTTCGATCAAACAGAAACATCAACGCTGTTTCTTATTCCAGGCGCTGCTTCCATACTCGGAACAGTATTGGGGCAAAAGGCTGTTAAGGGAGCCAACCTAACCAAGAAACAAGGAAGTACTATTAGTCTTACGACAGCCGGAGCTGCCCTGATTGGTCTTGGCGTTGTTACGATCACCGAGTCTGAAAATGCTTCGGTTTGGGTTGGCATTCCATCAGTCCTTGCGTTGGTCACCCATCAGTTACTTTTTCATAAGTATAAAAGAAGCAACATGCTTGACGGTTTTCAGGGAAGAATTCGAAGAAAGCACGGTTTTCAATTTTCCATGAACGTGATGCCTGAAAATTATCTGATTAATCAAAAACTTCCGGCACGAGAATTCAACTCCCGTTCAAATGCCCCGGTTGCAAACCCACTCGTTAAATTAAAACTGACCTTCTGATTATTCCTTATTCAAGAAAGGGTATCTGTAATCCGTTGGCGTAACAAATGTTTCCTTGATTGTTCGCAAAGATGTCCAGCGTAACAGGTTCACTTTCGCTCCTGCTTTGTCGTTAGTTCCTGAACCTCTGGCTCCTCCAAAAGGCTGCTGGCCAACAACCGCACCTGTTGGTTTATCATTGATATAAAAATTACCAGCCGATTGCGTAAGCTTTTTGGTTGCCATTTCAATAGCGTAACGATCCTTCGCAAGGATAGAACCGGTTAATGCATACGGTGAAGTACTATCCACCAACTCAAGAGTTTGTTCGAAATTTTCCTCGTGGTAAACGTAAACTGTTAACACCGGTCCGAAAATTTCTTCACACATCGTAATGGAAGATGGATCCTTTGTGAGAATAACCGTTGGCTCAATAAAATATCCTTTCGATTTATCATATTTCCCACCTGCGATGATTTCATTCATCGGGTTAGTACGGGCCTTCTCTATGTAGCCTGTAATTGAATTGAATGCTTTTTCATCAATCACGGCATTGATAAAGTTTCCAAAGTCTTCTGTCGGGCCCATCTTGAAACTCTTCAAATCCTCCAGTAAATATTTTTTTACATCATCCCACAGATTAGAAGGAATATAAGCGCGTGATGCTGCAGAACATTTTTGTCCCTGGTATTCAAAAGCTCCACGAGACATGGCGGTTGAAACTTCTTTCGCATTAGCACTTTTGTGCGCCACAATAAAATCCTTACCTCCTGTTTCACCAACAATGCGGGGATAGCTTCTATATTTTTGAATGTTGTTTCCGATGGTCTTCCACATCCCCTGGAAAACACCTGTGCTTCCGGTGAAGTGAATGCCTGCAAAATCTTTGTGATTAAAAATCACATCACCAGCATCCTGCCCGGATACATACACAAGATTGATTACGCCATCAGGTAATCCCGCTTCTTTTAATACCTGCATGATTACATTGGCTGCATACACTTGTGTGTTCGCTGGTTTCCAAACAACGGTATTGCCCATCATGGCAGCGCTGGTAGGAAGGTTTCCTGCAATGGCAGTGAAGTTGAAGGGTGTAAGTGCAAACACAAATCCTTCCAGCGGTCGGTATTCAATACGATTCCAAACACCAGGAGATGATTCAGGTTGCTCACTGTAGATTTCAGTCATGTAGTGAACATTGAATCGCAAAAAGTCGATGAGTTCGCAAGCCGAATCGATCTCTGCCTGAAAAGCATTCTTCGACTGACCCAACATCGTTGCTGCATTAATCTTGTATCGATAAGGGCCGGCTAATAAATCCGCTGCCTTTAAAAAAATACTCGCGCGGTATTCCCAACTTAAATTGGACCAAAGTTCTTTTGCATTAAGCGCTGCTGTAATCGCCTGCTCTACATGCCCCTTGTCGCCAACATGAAAATAACCAAGCGTGTGCTGGTGGTCGTGAGGTGGGCTAAGTTTAGCTTTTTTCTCAGTACGGATTTCTTCGCCTCCGATATACATGGGAATATCCAACTGTTTGCTACGGGCTTCTTCGAGAGCCTTCTTCAATGCTTGTCGCTCCGCTGAGCCGGGTGCATAGGATAATACTGGTTCGTTTTTAGGGAAAGGGACTTTAAAAAAACCGTTAGACATAAAAATATTTATGATTTTAGATGGAAGATTTTAGATTCATGGATGAATTCAGCAAAGGTATATTTTTTGACATTATACCTACAAGAAACCATATAACTCCTTTAAAGATTCAATTTCCAGCGTAACATCCTCCTGGTGAGAGACTTTTTCAGGGTTGTAAAATACGTGGCTGATGGATGCATCCCGTGCGCCTTTGATATCCGTAAGCAGGTTATCTCCGATCATGACTGCCTCATGACGTCTTATTCCATTCTTGTTTAATGAATAGTCGAAGATCTCGGGGGCAGGTTTTTTATGACCCGCTTTTTGTGATGTAATAATGTGATCAAAATATTGGTGAAGATTGCCCGCGGTGAGCTTCGTGTTTTGGATTTCTTCAAACCCATTGGTAATAATCGACAGCTTGTAGTTGGCTGCCAGGTATTGCAGTATTTCTATCGCATGCGGCATGAGGTTGCCTTTCTTGGGGCATTCATATAAATATTCTACCGAAAGTGCATCGCATAACGTTTTATCATATGCCTGAAAAGCATTCAGGATTTGCTTGAAGCGTTCTTCACGGATAACCTCACTGCCAATTCTGCCGGTATCATACAATTCCCAAAGGGCGGCATTTACTTTTTTGAATTCCTGATGAAATCGCTCGAAATCCGTTACACCTTTTTCCGGAAGTGAATGACCGATAAAAAGCTCTTGCAGCGTTTCACGCGAATTTGTTTCGTAATCCCACAGGGTATGGTCCAGGTCAAAAAAAATGCATTTAAGTTGTTCTTTCGCTAAAACGTTATTCATCGTGTATAATCTATCGGGTTGGTTTTTGCCACTCTTCGCGCTGCATTTTATTAATCGCTAACTCGCGGTTAGAAAACAGGGTTTGATACAACTGTTGATCATGCTGCAGTTGCTGATCTTTTCGCAAGAATTGAAATATCTGTTTAATGATTTCATACACCTCATCCTTCACCTGGTAAAAAACCCAGTGGTTGTACCTGCGGTAACTTAAAATTCCTGCATTCTTGAGATAAATTAAATG
>DASTYM010000098.1:0-15860 GCA_035764995.1 Cyclobacteriaceae bacterium
AAAGCAGCGGAAGACACTTTAAGTACTTCACTTGCTGAAGTGCATACGCTTTCGAAATCATTTTTACTCTCCGTAGAAGAATCACTGGCACTTTTTGAAAAAGAATTCATTAAAGTTTTGATCAATCAAGGCCATCTTAAAACGACTGAAGACGAATTTGCCTACGAGTATCTGTTCCGAGAATCGCAGGATGTGGATTTTCAGGTGCCTATTCACCAGGAAATTGTGGATCACTACAAAGTGGAGGTTGCAAAAGGTAACTCGATGAAGCCAGATGCTTTTCTGAAAGCAATTCCACAGGAAGAGGCAACTTACATCTCAGGATTCCTTGTCCAGAAGTATTATATCAGTGAAGGATGGAAGCAGCACCATATCTATATCGGAGATGAATACGTGGTTGATCAGTCAGCACATAAAGTAATTATGCAACTGAAGCTTGGAATCGTACTGAAGATGCTGAACGACAACCTTCAAAAGATCAAGGAAACCACGACCAAAAAGGAGCAAGATGAATTGCTGGAGATACAGACAACCATCGATGGCTTTAAGAACACCATTGCATCGGGGCTGGGAAGAATAGTATTACCAAATGTGAAACAATTTCAAGATCAATAATGTTATTTGTGCTGACGAATTATGAGCGAAAAGATTAATCTGAACACCATCGATGAGGCCATTGAGGAAATCAAAAATGGCAAAGTAATTATTGTTGTAGATGATGAAGACCGTGAGAACGAGGGTGATTTCATCTGTGCTGCCGAATGCATAACGCCTGAAATTGTAAACTTCATGGCCACCCACGGCCGTGGTTTGATTTGCGCACCGCTGATCGAAGATCGTTGTGATGAACTGGGCCTTGATCTAATGGTAGGTAAAAACACGGCCACCTTCGAAACACCCTTTACCGTTTCAGTTGATTTGATCGGCCATGGATGTACAACCGGGATTTCAGCACACGATCGCTTTAAAACGATTCGCGCATTGGCCGATCCGGATACGAAACCTGAAGATCTTGGCCGCCCGGGACATATTTTTCCATTGAAAGCTAAACGCGGTGGTGTTCTTCGCAGAACTGGTCACACCGAAGCAGCGATTGACTTCGCACGCCTGGCTGGCTTTAAACCTGCAGGTGTGTTGGTAGAAATCATGAACGAAGACGGAACAATGGCCCGCCTGCCCGATTTAATAAAAGTTGCCAGGCGGTTCAATCTTAAGTTAGTCTCTATTAAGGATCTTGTAGAGTATCGTATTAAGAAGGAAACACTCATCAGCAGGGAAATTGAAGTCGACATGCCAACGGAGCATGGTCATTTCAGGCTAGTTGCTTATCAACAAACCAACACAAATGAAACTCACCTCGCATTGGTGAAGGGAACCTGGGAGAAAGATGAGCCGATTTTAGTCCGCGTTCACTCATCTTGTGTTACCGGAGATATTTTCGGTTCATGCCGTTGTGATTGCGGATCGCAGTTGCATCATGCCATGGAAATGGTTGACAAGGCAGGGAAAGGTGTTGTGTTGTACATGAAACAGGAAGGGCGCGGAATTGGACTGTTGAATAAACTTCGTGCATACAAACTTCAGGAAGAAGGCCTGGATACAGTCGAGGCAAACATCCAACTCGGTTTTGATATGGATGAGCGCGATTATGGCGTGGGCGCACAAATACTTCGCGATTTAGGAATTACCAAAATCAGGCTCATGACCAATAACCCTAAGAAACGCGTTGGACTGATGGGTTATGGCTTGGAAATTGTTGATAACGTATCAATCGAAATAACACCGAATCCACATAATGAAACCTATCTTAAAACAAAACGTGATAAGTTAGGGCATACCATATTAAAGCATACATGAGGTTACTGATCATTATTATTTTTTCATTGGCGAGCTTTTCTGCCAAGGCTCAGGAGTGGGCTTTTGAATTATGGCATGATGGAAAAATGGTGCTTGTGTCTGGTGACACCTTGAAAGGATTGATCAAGTATGACCTGCAACAGGATTTGATTCAGTACAATAACAAGAAAGGAAACATTCAGGCCTACACAGCACGAAAGATTTTGTTTTTTGAAATCTTCGATACAACTGTTGAGCAGTATCGGCAGTTTTATGCCTTACCTTACGAATCGTCCAGCGGCTATCGTGCGCCTGTCTTTTTTGAATTACTGGCCGAAGGTAAGATGACATTGCTAACCCGCGAAGCCCTTGAATACCGAACCATCAGTTCTCCATACTATTATGGATCGTACAGCAGGCTGGTACTTATTTACCGCTATTACTTACTCGAAGAGAACGGTACCATTGTTGAGTTTGTCGGGAAGAAAGCCGAACTAATGACCCTCATGGGCAAGCGGGCAGATGCTGTGGAAGATTATATCAAGCAAAATAAATTGAAACTTGATGATCGCAATGATTTTGCGAAAATCGTGGCGTACTATAATTCATTCTTTAAAACTTAAAATTGATTTTAGATTTTAGATTTGTGATTTAAGATCTAGTACTTAAAAAAGATCATTGAAATCTTATTCTAAAATCATAAATCAAAAATCTAAAATGACCAAACCCCTAATTCTCGTTTCCAATGATGACGGAATAACATCAAAAGGAATTCGTACGCTCGTGAATGTCATGAAACAATTAGGTGATGTGTTAGTAGTGGCGCCTGACAGTCCACAGTCCGGGATGGGTCACGCCATCACGGTAGGTGACACTTTAAGACTAACCGAAAGTTTTATTTTTGAAGGAGTAGAGGCTTACGAATGTTCCGGAACGCCAGCTGATTGTGTGAAGATGGCCCGCCATTTCGTGCTGAAAGATAAAGTGCAACCTGATGTAGTGGTGAGCGGCATTAATCATGGAAGCAATACTTCTATTAGTGTATTGTATTCAGGTACTATGTCGGCAGCCATTGAGGGCGCAATTGAAGGAACACCAGCGATTGGTTTTTCACTTTGTGATTTTTCACACCAGGCTGATTTCTCTCACACAGAAGAATATATTTACAAAATAACCAAACAGGTACTCGAAAAGGGATTGCAAAAAGGTGTTGCCTTAAATGTGAATTTTCCTCCCAAGCGCAACGAAGCACTTAAAGGAATTCGTGTTTGTCGCCAGGCTAATGCCAAGTGGGTGGAAGAATTCGTTGAGCGCCTCGATCCCAATGGTCGCAAATATTACTGGATGACAGGAAATTTTGTAAACTTTGATAAAGGCGAGGATAATGATGAGTGGGCGATTGCCAACAACTTTGTTTCGGTTGTTCCTTGTCAGTTCGACCTGACTTCATATTCAGCGATTCCTGCTTTGAACGAGGACTGGGATATTTTAACTCAGAATAAGTAGTGAAAGCAGGAGGTATTTTTGCCTGGCTACTGATTTGTTCTCTCAACCTGCATGCGCAGGGTGATTTTTCAGTAAGACTTTCTAATGCTGCACTGGAACTCACGAAGCAGCAGGTTCAATACGATCCTCAGTATTTTTCTATTTCGTACCCAAACGGAGATGTTCCTGCCAATAAAGGTGTATGCACCGATGTGATTATTCGGGCTTACCGAAAGCTCGGAATTGATCTTCAGAAAGAAGTGCATGAAGATATGGTGAGCAATTTTGCTGGCTATCCGAAGAATTGGGGATTAAAGAAAACTGATAAAAACATTGATCATAGACGAGTACCCAACCTGATGAAATATTTTAGCAGGAAGGGAGTTGTGAAGAAGATTTCTGATAAACCTGAAGATTATGTGCCAGGTGATATTGTTTGCTGGAATTTAGGTGGCGCTGTTACACACATCGGTTTCGTGGTTGATAAAAAATCAGCAGACGGTAAACGAAACATGATTGTTCATAACATTGGTGCAGGGCAGGTGTTAGAGGATTGTTTGTTTGCGTATAAGATAATTGGACATTATTCATTTCGAATGTAGAGACACAAAATTTTGCGTCTCTAAATTTATTTAAACCGGATCTACATCCACTACAATCCTTGCACTCCTGAATTCTTTCTCTTTCAAAACCGTATTGATTGCATTCGCAATCTTGTTTTTGATTTCTCCTAAATGACCAGAGTCGCGAGGGATCTTCACAAGAATACTCATCAAATATTGATTCCTGATTTTTGATACAATCGGTTCACCAGGACCCAGAATTTTCACATCGGTAATGGATTCTTTAATCAAATCAGCCAGTTTCTGTGAAGCATCACGGCTGGCTTTCTTATCGATATGTTTGACTACAATTTCTACTAATCTCGCAAACGGTGGGTAGGCGTGCTGCCTTCTGTCGGCAATTTCTGTTTGATAGAACTCTTCCTGTGTGTGGTTAAGAATAAAATTTAAAATCGGGTGATCGGTGTGTGAAGTCTGGATAATTACCTTCCCGGCTTTCTCTCGTCTGCCTGCGCGGCCACTTACCTGTGTGATTAACTGGAAGGCGCGCTCGTACGAACGGAAATCAGGGAAGTGCATCATGCGGTCAGCATTGAATACACCTACTAAGCTCACCCGATCGAAGTCGAGGCCTTTCGTTACCATTTGTGTTCCTACTAAAATATCGGTTGATCCGTTTTCAAATTGCTCAATGATATTTTCATATCCACTTTTTACCCGGGTTGTATCAAAATCCATTCGCTGCACAGTGGCGTCCTGGAAATAAAGTTTCAATTCTTCTTCCAGTTTCTCAGTTCCATAACCAACGGTAATCAATCGTTTGGAAGAGCATGTTGGGCATTGTGTTGGTAATGGTTCGCGATAACCGCAGTAATGGCAAATCATCGCATGTTTGAACTGATGGTAGGTCAGGCTTACAGAACAATTGATGCACTTGGGCACCCACCCGCAATCTTCACAGTGAACCATGGGAGAGTAGCCCCTCCGGTTCTGAAAGATGATTACTTGTTCCTTTTGCGAAAGTGATTCACCGATCGACTTTAAAAGCATTCGGGAAAAATCTCCCTTTGAAGTTTTGTTTTTTCGTTCCGAACTCATGTCGGCAAGAATAACCTCAGGAAGCCTGGCATCTCCATAACGGGAGCGAAGCTGCACAAATCCGTATTTATCTTGCTGAGCCTGGTAAAATGTTTCAACGGATGGTGTGGCAGAGCCTAACAATACTTTAGCGTGATGCATTTGTCCCATCACCAACGCCACATCGCGCGCATGGTAGCGAGGTGAAGGTTCCTGTTGTTTATAGGATGTGTCATGCTCTTCGTCTACAATTATTAATCCCAGGTTATCAAAAGGGAGGAAGATCGATGATCGAACGCCAACAACAAATTTAAACCGGCCACTTAATACACCATTCCAGACTTCAACGCGTTCGTTGTCTGAGAATTTGGAGTGGTATACACCCATGGTGGTCCCGAAAATTTTCTTTAATCGATGGACGATTTGTGTTGTGAGAGCGATTTCCGGTAATAGGTATAAAACTTGCGAGCCACCATCGAGGGCTTTCTTAATCAGGTCAATGTAGATTTCTGTTTTACCACTTCCGGTGATTCCATGCAAAAGGGTAGTGGCATGTGTTTCAAAGCTTTTTAAAATTTCACTTTGAGCAGAGCGCTGAACTTCACTGAGCGTAACATCCGGTATGGCAACTTCTTCTTCAGATTCAAAACGTGAAACAATTACCTCGAACTCTTCAAAGATTCCGTTTTTGACGAGTGTATTTACAGATGATTCCGAAATATCACCTTCCAGTAAATTTTTCTTTGAAACCCCCGTCTTATTGGCTTCAATGTCTTGCAGAACAGGAACAAGTTGTAAATACTTGAGTAATACAGCTTCCTGCTTTGGCTTTGGTGCTAAAACCCCGAAAGATTTCTCCAACGCCTCATGCGTAAGGTATGCCTTCGTAAGCTTGATTCTCTTTTCTGTTTTGGGCTTGAATTTTTCTCTTACTTCTTCAAACAGAATCACAGCCTCCTTGCTAACCAGCGATTTTAAAATGCTGTACAAGTTCTTTTGTCCAAGCAGTTTGGATATTTCAGAATAGGAGAGCGTATCCTGCTGAAGTTGCTTCAGTAAAATTTCCTCTTTTTGCGAGTACTGAAACAAGGTAGTATCCCAGCTAAATGCCGGGTGCAACTGCACCATCGACTCACTTGATAATTTCAATCCCGATGGCAGGGCAGCGTTCATCACTTCGCCTTCGCTGCACATGTAGTATTCAGCAATCCAATGAAAAAGTCTGAGCTGCCTCGAATTGACAACCGGTTCATCATCCAGTAATTCAAGAATATATTTCGCCTCGTAATCTTTCGGTGCGGTTTCGTGAACGTTGATAACGATTCCCGTTAAAACTTTACGATCCCCAAACTGAACAATGGCGCGAAGTCCCGTCTTAATCTTGTCATTCTGTTCAAATGGAACGCGATAAGTGAATAATTTTGAAATAGGAACAGGCAGCAGTAATTCTGCAAAGAAAGTCTTTCGTGAATCAGGCTGCTCAAAAATTTCCATGCTGTAAAATACGGATTTGGATTAATGGATTTTTGAATTGCAGGATTTTCTCAGTAAAGAAAATCCTGTAAATCTTTTAATCCTGGTCATCCTGATTCAGACAATTTGCTCCAACGCCTCGACTACAGTCCCCACCGGCAACCTGCACGTCTTATCATAACAAACATAAATCACGGAGGTGTCATCTCGTGTCACTTTATCCGTTAACAAGGGCAATTGACTTATTGTTTTTGTTCCCATGAGGAGTGAAAAAGGCTGATAACTTCTTTTGAACTCATTTTTGAGGTGTATATATTCTTTTCCGGTAAACGCTACCTCCGCCAGGCCATGCCTGATCTCGGCTAACACAATTCCCCAGTTCGACATGTAATTAGGTTCATTATAAATGAGGTGACTTAATTCGGATGCCATTGAGGTTGCAAGGTCTTTCCAGTCATTGCGATCGAATAGTATTCCCAGGTGAAAAAGATTCTGAGTCATGACCCCGTTGGATGCAGGTATCGCGTTGTCAAAGATTTCTTTTTTTCGTGCGATTAACTTTTCGGATTTTGAGCTCGTGAAATAGAAATAGGATTCTTCTTTGTCGAGAAAATTCTCCAATGTAAAATCAGTTAAACCTTTGGCCTGATGAAGCCATGACTCATCAAAAGTAGCCTGGTAAAGTTTTATGAAAGCCTGAATCACAAATGCATAATCTTCGAGAAAACCCTCTGTTGCAGATCGTTTTCCTTTGAAAGATCGGAATAGTTTATTGCCTTCTGTTAAGTCGCGTTGAATGAAATCTGCATTCTTTTTAGCGGCAAGTAGAAATTTCTCATCTCCAAATGCGTGATAAGCATCCACCAATCCGGCAATCATCATCGCATTCCACCCCGTAAGGATTTTATCATCCAGACCCGGTTTAATTCGGGTGTTTCTAACAGTTAAAAGTTTTTGCTTTGCGGATTGAATAATTGACGAGAGATCGCTTTCTGAAATTTTATGTTGATCCAGTAGTAGTTGATTGATTTTACTTAGCTTTAGAATGTTAGATTCATGTTCCCAGTTTCCTTCGGGAATGGCTTCAAAATAATCGGCCACAAGTTTTCCGTGAGGCTCGCACAATTGAATAAGTTCATCGTACTTCCAGATATAATATTTTCCTTCAATCCCCTCGCTATCGGCATCCAAGGCAGAGTAAAATCCTCCGTCATGATGAGTCATTTCACGCTGGAGCCATTCAAAGGTTTCGTAGACGAGTGTTTTGAAATATTCATCATGAGAAATTGTATAGGCTTCACTATACAGACTCAACAACTGGGCATTGTCATACAGCATCTTTTCGAAATGAGGCGCGAACCACTCTCCGTCTACCGAGTATCGCGCAAAGCCGCCCCCGATTTGATCATAAATGCCGCCATGACCAATACGTTTGAGCGTGAAAAGGGTGTGTTGAAGGGCTGATTCATTTTTGGAAATCTTCCAATAGCGCAGCAGCCATAACCAAATTGATGGCATGATAAATTTTGGTGCCCGATCCAATCCTCCCCATGTAAGATCAAACTTGCTCTCGAGTTGTTTGTACATCATATCAAGTGCTTGCTTGAAATCCTTTTGCTCTTCCTTTCTTCTAAACTGACTAATTCCCTGACTTGCCAGGTGATTGGTAAGCGTTTCCGCGGAAGCAAAAATTTCGTCCCGCCTTGATTTAAAGGCGCTGTTGATATTGGTTAACACCTGAACCCATACCTGTGGGTTAAAATAAGTTCCACCAAAGAAAGGTTTTTGATCAGGTGTTAAAAATACGTTTAACGGCCAGCCTCCATTAACACCCAATGCCTGTACCGCGTCCATATAAATCTGGTCAATGTCGGGGCGTTCTTCACGATCAACTTTAATGCAAACGAAAAAGCTGTTCATTACTTCAGCTACCTGATCATTTTCAAACGACTCACGCTCCATCACGTGACACCAGTGACAAGAGGAGTAGCCGATGCTGACAAGTATGGGTTTATTTTCTGATTTTGCTTTTTCCAGGGCATCTTTTCCCCACTCGAACCAATCTACAGGATTGTGAGCATGCTGAAGTAAGTAGGGACTTGTGGAGTTAATTAAACGATTTGTTGATTTATCAGACACAATTTTTTTATTTCTTGATTCTAGATGCTAGATACTGGATTCTAGTTTCTAGAGAATAAATTATTAACATTAAATTCAACCTTACATTCCTCTCCTCGTAATCCAGCATCCAGCATCCAGCATCCAGCATCCAGCATCCAGCATCCAGCATCGGTCAGGACTTCAATTGACTTTTCAGCAACGCTATCTCATTATCAACATTAACGGTTTTACTAAGTTCCTCCAGTTGCGATAATGTTTTTCTTAAGAAGCTCTGGTGCGTAGTGGAGCCTGCATGAAAGGCTTTATGCTGGAGCGATGTGTGGATAGGAGCCCACTTTTTAATGAATTCTTTTGTGATTCCATCAAAGTAAGAATCCGAAAACTTGTTCCAGATATATTCTTCAGCTTCTGCCGAGGGATGGATCATATCTGCTTTATAGAACCGGTAATCGCGTAGATCGTCCAGCATGATTTCGTATGATGGAAAGTAGAATACATCTGAGCACGTTTCCGAAATGGTTTGGCAAGCCAGTCGCAATACTGATTTACTCACACTGTTTAGCGGAAGCGTATCTTTAATGTGCCTCACCGGACTAACCGTTAGAATTAATTTGCAACCGGGGTTAACGGTTTTTAGGTCGCTATAAAATACATCAAAGGATTCCAATACTTTTTTCTGACTGAGTAGCGATTTTGTAAATCCCGAAGCCGGCAACTTGTGGCAATTTGAAACAATGTCGCCAGTGTCTTTCCGTTCATATACCCACGCAGTTCCGTACGTAATGAAAATCCACTTCGTATGTTTCAGAAAATTATGGGCTGTACTAACAGTCTCCTGAATCTTATTTTCTATTTCCGATTTTTTCAGGGATGAGAAGGAAGAATGGAAATCGTAGTTAACAAAGAGCTCTTGACTTTCCGCAAAGGTATTCTCTGGCACTGCTTGATTGTGAAGCGCATACCGAAGCGTTTTATGAATAGAGTGGGGGTTATATGAAACCCCAAAGGGGTTTGTCAGTACGATGAATTTTGATTCGAACAATTTCGTACCGATAGCATCTGAAAAACAGGAGCCTGTAGTAAGGATCGGGTCCTTTATATTGATTTTGACAGGAGAGGCTTCAGGAATTATTTCAGTGCGAAACATGGAGTCAATTTAGCAATGTAGGTGACCCTTACAAAACCAGAAGATCGCGGATCACGCTCAAACCCACCGCATTTTCTGTCCGCGGTGACAACCCTTCTACGTCATCGCGGGCAGCATGAGCGAGAGGATGAGCGGTGACCTGCGATCTTCAGGCTAGTTCTAATGACGGAAAGTATATTCGGATCACAACTTACATTCACATAAACGAAAAAATCAGTCAATTGATATCCACAGGATAGATCGCGGATCGCGCTCAACCCCACCGCGCATTCAGTCCGCGATGACATTAAAGAAAGTGCTAGCGTGTCCCCGCATAAAGCGAGGACAGCGATCCCACGCGCACCCTTTTATCCATAAAGGGGCCTTCGTGCCAGAACTTCGTCTTACGCTTGAGTGCGCAGGAGTTAGAGGGTAAGCGGGGGTGAGCTGTAATGATTCATTAACACACCGGATCCAACTCACCCCAGTAACTTTTGCAAGAACCTCAAACTTGTGCCACCCCACTCTTCCTGGAAGAGAGGGGTTATCTAACCTATCAAGTTAGCACGTGAGTAACTGGGGTGAGTTGGAGGTGAGTTGGAGTCGGGTGAGTTGAGTTGAGTTGAACTTTCTACTTTCACCTCATAAAAAGACAAAACCCCGACTTTTCGGTCGGGGTTTAAGTATGATTGAAGTTACAGAATTACTCTGCTACTACTTTAATCTTGATTTCGTGCTTTACCTCTTTGTGTAAATCGATAACCACGGTATACGTGCCTAATTCTTTAGGCTGTTCTTTAAAGATCACTTTCTTGCGATCGATATCGAAGCCTTTAGCCTTCAAAGCATCTGCCACCTGGAAAGGTGTAACGGCTCCGAAGATTTTTCCTGATTCACCGGCTTTAGTGCCAAGTTCAAGGGTAAGCTCTCCGACCTTCTGTGCCATCGCCTCAGCATCTTGCTTTAGTTTAGCAGCCTTGTGAGCAGCCTGGCGGATGTTCTCATTCACCAGTCTCTTATTAGAATCATTGGCGATAATAGCGACACCATTTGGAATAAGGTAGTTACGGCCATAGCCAGGTCTTACCTTAACAGTGTCATTCTTGTAGCCAAGTCCTTGTACGTCTTGTTTTAATATAACTTCCATGTTCGTTTCTTTAAGGTTGAAAATTACTTTAACGAATCCGCTACATACGGAAGCAATGCGATAGTACGAGCACGCTTAACTGCCTGTGATACTTTCTTCTGGAATTTCCAGCTTGTACCAGTCAGTCTGCGAGGAAGGATTTTTCCCTGCTCGTTGATAAACTTCAGCAGGAAATCAGGATCCTTATAATCGATATACTTGATACCGTTCTTCTTGAAGCGGCAGTACTTAGGCTTAAGCTCTACACGCTTAATGGGTTCATTCATCAGTGTCATTATGCAGGCTCCTCCTCAGCTTTTCTTACAGGTTTAACATTTCCTTTGTTCTTGTTGAATTCGCCTTTGCGTCTGCGCTCGTTGTAAATTACAGCGTGCTTGTCCAGAACGGTCGTCAAAAAGCGCATTACTGATTCATCGCGTCTGTACTCGGTCTCGAGTGTGTTGACCAATTCCGGAGCTGCTGAAAACTCAATCAGGTTATAGAAGCCAGTCGACTTGTGCTGAATAGGGTAGGCCAATTTGCGAAGCCCCCACTGCTCAACGTTGATTACGTCAGCTTTGCCTTTCTTTAACACCTTCACGAATTTCTCAACAGTATCCTTCATCTGATCATCAGACAAAACGGGATTCAAAATGAATACTGTCTCGTAGTTTTTCATGGGTTAAACAATTGTTTTTTAAAATGAGGTGCAAAAATAAGGAAACCGCCACAAACGCGCAAGTTTGACTGTAAGATGATTTTCAGACTAAGAAGCTGGCCTTCAATCCGTTAAGATCAGGCCTATTATAAAGTTTTAGTGGGGTTTTGAATATAGTAACAGAAACCTAACAGCTGTTAAACGGATTATTTCCGTAATATTGACGTTTAATTCTAAGCCTAACGAACTACAACACAGCATGAGTTATATTATTAGCGGGATCCAGCAGGTAGGAATAGGGGTGAGTGATGCTGAAAATGCATGGACGTGGTACAGGAAGCATTTTGAAATGGATGTTCCCGTGTTTAAAGACGCAGCCAAAGCTGAGTTGATGACCCGCTATACCGCAGGTAAAGTTGAAAGTCGTTATGCCATCCTGGCCCTCAACATGAGTGGTGGCGGTGGTTTCGAAATCTGGCAGTATACCAGCAAAACCCCCGCAAAAGCAGCCTTTGATATCGTGTTGGGAGATACGGGTGTGTTTGCTACTAAAATCAAATCGCGAGCGGTTGAAGAAAAATATAATGAACTAAAAACAAAAGGTGCCAACATTATCGGTGGCCTTACACAAGCCCCTGATGGTCGTAAGCACTTCTTCATTGCAGACCCGTACGGAAACCTGTTTGAAGTGGTTGAAAGCAACAGTTGGTTTAAACTTCGGAAAAGCAAGAATGGTGGCGTTGCAGGTTGTGTGATTGGAGTATCCAATATTGACAAGGCTCTCCCGCTTTATCGCGATGTCCTTGGATACACTACTGTTGTGTATGACTCGACTGATGTATTTGAAGATTTCAAAGGCCTTCCCGGATCAACCGACAAATTCAGAAGGGTGTTGTTACGTGCTACAAAAACCGGAAAAGGAAATTTCGGCCGCTTATTGGGCGCCAGCGAAATTGAATTAGTAGAAGTTTCAGGCCGTAAGCCACGTAAAATTTACGCAGACAGAAATTGGGGTGACCTCGGATTCATTCACGTTTGCTTCGATGTAAACGGCATGAAGCTGCTGGCTAATAAAGCCACTGAACTCGGATTCCCCTTTACAGTTGATAGCAGCGACTCATTCGATATGGGCAAAGCCGCTGGACAGTTCGCCTATGTTGAAGACCCGGACGGAACACTCATCGAATTCGTAGAAACCCATAAGATTCCGATCTTTGAAAAGATTGGCTTATACCTTAGTGTGAAAAAACGCAATCCTGAAAAACCACTTCCAAACTGGATGGTGGGAATGTTGTCGCTGAACAGGGTTAAAGATTGAAATTGTTGCCGGTCTCCAGTCACCTGTTACCGGTAACTGGCGACTGGTGACCGTTATTTCACCTCAAACTTCCCACTCCCCATCATATAATCATCGCAGTAAATCTCCAGCACATAAGCGCCAGCTGCATACTCTGATCCTTTTTCGTACAGGTAAGTAAGTTTCTGTTTAGTGTTGTCGAACAGAACTTCCTGTGAGGCAGTGTAAAATTCTTCTTTTCCGTTGTAGATAAAGGTTCCTGATCCACGGGAAACATCAAATAATACCTGGCCATTTTCGTCTACGATGCGGATCATGATTTTTTTACCTTCGATGGGTGCAACGTTATTTTCCGCCAGATTAAAATCAATTTTAAGTTTACCCAGTTGACGGTTTTTGAAAGGAGATTCGCGCTCTTTTCCGCGATCGCTTACGGCAACAATCTTTACATTTTCAGCTTTCAACTGAGAAGCGATAGCAACTTTTGAAGCAAGCTCTTCTTTTGTTTGTGACAATTTGTTGATTGAATCACCCAGTACATTTTTTTGTGTTTTGAGTGTAACGTTTTCTGTAAGCAACTCTTTATTGACAGTTTTTAGCTTTTCAATTTCTTCATCTTTTACTTTCAAAAGTTCCTCGTACCCTTCAACTCGGTCTTTCAGCTCCTTTATAACCTGGCCATTGGCACGTCTCGTTTTTTTAAGTTCGGTTTCAATTTCCTGTTTTGCCTTTTCAAGCTCCGTAATGTCTCCGCCCAGTTTTTGAATCTCCGCAATCTTCTGGTCAAGCTCATTACTGATCTCATTCAACCGTTGCATGGTACTTGCCAATTCCTGTTCGGTGGTGGCATTTTCAGCTCGTAAGACCTGTTCTTCTTGTCTATCCAGATAAATCTTTACGAATTGAATAATGATCACGATCGAAAGCAAGGCAATAATGATGGTGCTCTTGTTCGATTTTTTCGGCACAACAGGCTCTGCAGGAGTAGGATTTTCGCTCATAGGGGTTCTTAGTGAAGGGTCAAAAATAAAGCTTCCTGCTGTTATTTCAATATTTTAAACTGCAGTACAACGTGTTGTTTGTTCAGTGAAGGGTCAAAAAAGAGTATTCCACAGCGGTAAAGATCGATGCTCGTGTACACCAGGTCATGGTTTTTGATTTCTTTCCAGGCCTTTTCCATCTCATGCGAGCTATGGATATCGTCTAATACCAGTATACTTTGATGATGAATTTTCGGCAAGAGTTCATCGAAATACTTGATCGTGGGTGCGTACCGGTGATTCGCATCCATGAATAGGAAATCAGCCTTGGGCATCCTTGACAAACTCGAGTAGAGTGTTGAATCGATGTTGCCCCTGACCAGTTCAACGTTTTTTGCCGATGCAAATTCGAACGTATCCTGGGCAACTTCGGCTATACTTTCAGATCCTTCAAATGTGAATACACGGGTATTTTTCTTTTGTGCCAGGTAGAGCGTATTGATACCAAAGGAAGTACCTAACTCGATTATATTTTTAGCATCAATATGTTTAATCAACCGAAGGTAGAGCAAAGAAAACCTCACGTCACTCAAGCTGTTTTCAGCAATTTCACTGATTAATCGTTTTTTATTGCTTGTGTGTTTGGAGCCGGCTCCCAGATCGACAACTGAAATTTCTCGATCGGTTTTTAACAAGCTGGTCCTTAATTTTTCGATGGCAGGAATTCCTTCTTCTTCAATATTGATAACCTTTGTATACAGGTCGAACAGGAAAGGTGAATGTAAAGAATGTTCATCTACCGCATCAAGCCAGTAATTGAAGTACGTTTTTAATTGAAAAAATCCAGGCACTTAATTGAGTCTAAGCGGAGCAACCATGGTGAATTCAGGAATGTTCACCTGCACCTTGCCACCATCAATAATACGTTCCATGGTATAGGTACCTAACATCTTTCCGATTCCTGATTTTAGATTACAGCCAGACACATAATGATGAGATTGACCGGGTTCCAACACTGGTTGTTGCCCTACAACGCCTTCACCTTCCACTTCGCGCATGGTAAATCCGGCATCGTAAATATGCCAATGCCTGCGCATAAGCTGAATGGTATATTCGCTTTGGTTTTCAATGGTAATCCGGTAAGTGAAAACAAAGTGAAATTGGCTCGGGCTCGAATAAGCCGGTTGATATTCCGTTTCTACGCTTACCTTGATTCCTTGTGTGATTTCCGTTACCATTCGGCCTAAAAGTATTAATTTTTTGGAATTTAAAATGCTTATTAAAAATCGTTTTTAAAATTATGGATGTAAAGATTGCCCCTTCATGGAAATCGCATTTATCTGCTGAATTTGAAAGGCCCTATTTCCTACAATTAATTGATTTTGTTAAGTCAGAATACACTCAAAACGTTGTTTACCCACCTGGAAAGGAAATCTTTAAAGCGTTTGATCATTGCGATTTCGGACAGGTAAAAGTGGTCATCATCGGACAGGATCCCTACCACGGCCCGGGGCAAGCTAATGGCCTCTGTTTTTCTGTGCGAAATGGTGTGAGAATGCCTCCTTCACTTGTTAATATTTTTAAAGAGATTCAAGCTGATCTGGGTAAGCCCATTCCAACCTCAGGTGATTTGGAACGCTGGGCTGATCAAGGTGTGCTCTTGTTAAATGCTACACTCACTGTTCGGGCATCGTCCCCAGGCTCCCATCAAAACAAAGGATGGGAAGACTTTACTGACGCAGTCATCAAAACAATCTCTGATCAAAAAGAAAATATTGTCTTTTTATTATGGGGCGCTTATGCCCAAAAGAAAGGAGAGATGATTGATCGCAATAAACATTTAGTGCTGATGTCTGCACACCCGTCACCGTTCTCTGCGGATAGGGGATTTTTTGGATGCAAGCATTTTAGTAAAGCGAATGCTTATTTGAAGAGTAAAGGGTTGAAAGAGATCGAGTGGTGAAACAATATTTAGTCCTTAGTCCTTAGTCCTTAGACTATGGTCCCAAGTATTGGACCTATTTACTAAAGACTAAATACTAAGGACAAAGGACTAATTACAACCAGATAAGGTTGAAGAACCTGTTCCACCTAATCTTACTAAACGCTCCCTTGTTC
>DASTYM010000099.1:0-3854 GCA_035764995.1 Cyclobacteriaceae bacterium
GAAACTCCCCAGCTTTTGCATCAGCTGATGCGGTGAACGTTGCTACACTGCTATCAAACTTACCTTCAGCAGGAGCGTAGGTCACAGCCAACCCTTCAGGCAGGGAAGATGAAAGACCCAGCTTTACTGTTGAGTGTGCGAATGACTTTGATTTAAGAATGCTTACCGTTAAATCCTTTGTTTCACCCTGCTTTAACGTAATCACATTTTCGGAAAGAGAAACTGAGTAATCAGTGCGAGGAGCGGTTTTCTCCTGTGCATATCCATAATTCACAGATGCTGCAACGAGAACGAATGCAAAGAGGAGTAATTTTTTCATAATGGATAGTGGATTTGTTATGTGCAAGATTACGCGAACCACGACTCAATGATTCGGCTTAAATCAGGTTTGAGGCCGGCCGAACCTGATTTGGGGTAACCGGTTTTTCAGTGTGGCGGATGGAAATGTTTTGGGGTGAAAAATGTTACCGGTTGCCAGTCACCGGTAACCGGTAGCCGGTGACTGGTAACTAGTAGAGCTCCATCATATTCTTCAACTGACTGATCTTTTCCATCAGTTCTTTTCCCTTGGGCCTTGAAACGGGAATTGAAAAATCAGAATCCCTGATTTGAAGTTTGTAACCATTGGTATTTCCGGAAATTGCTGTAATGGCGTGTACATTAACAATATAAGAGCGATGGCACCGGATCGTGAAACTATTATTGAGCTGATTCTCTATGCTCTTCAAATTCACTCGTAATAATTTCTTTTCAAGTCCGTGCCCGTTTTTCCAATAAACAGTAGAATAATTATCATCTGCCTCTATAAATAAAAGATCAGGTAAGTTGAATGTCAGGCTTTCACTTGTATCGGAGTGAATAGTAACACTGTTGTTATTTTTGGAGACCTCTTTCTTCAGTTGTTGAATTTTCTCCAGTTCCTGCGTGGCCGATAAAGCACTGTTTAAGTTTTCTTGTAACAAATTACTTCTGAACACCAGCGCCATAATGGTAATCGGGATAATTCCTGTTGAGCCAACTTGAATAATGATATGAAGAATTACATCCACTAAAGGTTTATCCGGGCAAATAAAGACTTTGTCGATAAATGTGTTCACGATGGCAATCATGAGACAAATCCAAAGAGTATGAAGAATATACTTTTTAACGGTCCAACGTGTTGGGTCTAAAAATTTCGGATGAAAAATCCTGGGAACCCAAACGATGTTTAGATACATCACGGCAAAGGCAATCCCTCCAAACATGAATTTTTGAGGAGAACTCAAATGAACGTTGAGACTATTAGGAGTTTTGTAAACATGAAGAAAGAAAACTACAAACAGGCCTACACAAATCGACAAGATTGTGTTTTTCCGGTCATCATTCAGATAATAGGGGAAAGGAGAATTTAATTTGTCGGCAAAGCTCATATTGATGCCAATCGGCATTGTGGGTGTTTCCGATTTGACCATAAAATTAAATTCTGATGAGGGTACTTTCCAGTGTAATAGCTTAAACTGAAAAAATAGCTTCCGGGTTCACCGGGAATTGACCATTCTGGGGCAGAAAGCGTGGCTTTGGGGTAAAAAACTAGGTTGTTTGAAGTTCTTTTAGAAGCTCCTTTAGTTTGTCCAGATGGTTTCCGTATAATTTCTTCAGGTACCAATTGGTCATCCAGATCGTAAATAAAAAGAAAACGCCTGCCAGAAATACTAAGTAGAGTACGGTTTTAGGCTGACTCAGCCGATACAGAAAATCATCCAGCCCTTTTTCCAGTGCTCCAAATAACAAACCCAGGCAAAAATAAACAGGGTACAAAATCGAATAGCTTCTTTTATAGAAAGTAAGATACGTGGTCAGGCGATCAAGCAAGTGCTGCAGGCTGTTTTTCAGGTTTTCTTTTGAAGAATCGAACCGATTTAGCAGCATGATTTTTTTTACATAATAAAACATGTAGGATACAAACAATACGATCAGGGAGACGATCGTCCACATGAGTGCTCCACTTTCCAACAATAATGCCCAAATTCCAAGGGCAACACCACACACAATAGTGAAGATCATTTCGAACCAAACGCTTCGTTTCAGTTTACTGATAATGGAATTGCTGCGACCCTCAATCATCGAAGCAATTTCTGCCTCCTTCTTGGGCTCAAAGCCTGGCTTATCTTGTTTCCAAATCGATTTAAGGTCGTCCAGTTCCATACGTTAGCTCATGAGGTTACGAAGTTTTTCACGGATGCGATTCATTCGCACCCGAACATTATTTTGAGTGATACCAATAGTTTCTGCAATTTCATCGTACGGCACTTCGTCTAATGCCATCATAATCATAGCGCGCTCAATTTCTGTAAGCTGACGAATGGCCCATTGAAGCTTTTGCAACTCATCTTCATGGGTGTCTTCTGTGCTGTCTGATATATTGAAATGGTACTCACCTAACTCCTCCGTTTTAATCTTTCTCCCCAATTTTCTCAATCCCGATATTGCGGTATTCAAAGCAATACGGTACATCCAGGTGGTTATTTTGGCCTCGCCACGAAACGTATTGAATGACTTCCACAACTGAAGAACAATCTCCTGGAACAAATCATTGCGGGCATCCTTATCTGTTTCATAAAGAATACAGACTTTATGAATGAGGCCCTGATGTTCGTTGATGAGGGTAATAAATGATTTTTTTTGCTCTTCGGTCAAGGGGTCTTCTGTTCAATGAGTCGAAATTATTGAAAGATAATTACAAAAGAGAATTGCCCTGTCGGGGTAACTTGGGAGGTTACTTCGGTCAGACGGGTTTTATCAATGCAGAACAGCCATGTGCTGTGGTCTTCACTCCTCAGAAGATAATATCGGAGCTTTAAAAAATCATCGGAGTGAAGAATTTTAAAAACATAGTCAGAAGCTTCTTTGGCTTCTCCAGGGCGCAAACCAATGGTTTTGTCGCACTGATCATAGTCCTCTCCATCATATTTTTTTCTGAACCACTTTACCACACCTGGGTTAGCAATCGCCCGCTTGACTTTTCGAATGAAAGTAACAAACTCGACAGTCTGACAGCACGGTGGAAAGCAGAACCTCCGGGGATAGCCGAAGCTGTTAAGCCCGTTGAGAAAACCATGCCTGTAAGACTCTTTGAATTTAATCCTAACAACGTATCGAAAGATGAGCTCAAGGCTTTGGGTTTTTCCGACAGATTAACAAAGGGCATGATGAATTACCGGGCAAAGGGAGGTGAGTTCCGGATCAAAACTGATCTGAAAAAGCTTTACGGTATGGATTCAGTGTTTTTTAAAAGTTTACAGCCATTTATACAATTGCCCGAAAAGATTGTAGTTGAGAAAAAGGCTGCCGAACCCAAAAAGAGTCCAGCGCGATTCAATCTGAACCGGGCGGATACGACACAATTTCAGACCGTGTATGGCGTTGGTGCGGTATTGGCCAGGCGAATTATAAAATACCGCGACCGATTAGGCGGTTTTATGAGCAACGATCAGTTATATGAAGTGTATGGGCTGGATTCGATTGTAGTTGGGCAGATTTTGAAAAAATCGTTTTTGACCGGGAGTGATTCCCTCAAAAAACTCAATATTAACAGGGCCGATGAAAAATTGCTCTCTTCTCATCCTTACTTTTCGAAGAAGATTGCAAGAGCCATTGTAACTTACCGATTCCAGCATGGCAATTATCGATCGGTTGATGACCTTCGAAGCGTTAATCTTTTGGATGAAAAAACAATGACCAAAATCTATCCCTATCTGACCGTTGACTGATTCCGCAAGCCATATTCTTCGTACTTATCTCCGCAGACTCACCAACCTTAGCGGCAATAACCGCTCGTTGTTGTTACTTCGACTTCGAAGTGATCAGTTGATAGA
>DASTYM010000100.1:0-2424 GCA_035764995.1 Cyclobacteriaceae bacterium
CTTGTGGAATCTCTTTCTTAGCAGGATCATAATCGGAATTGTAAAGACTAGCGCCCCCAGACTAATGGTCACCATTTCGTTTGCTCCTGCCAGGTGCAAAATCTTGAAGAGCGCTCCTGTTAACATGGTCGACAAGACAAGTGCCGGAACAATTCCCATCCACCAGGGTTTCGATAAATAAAAACTTAAAAAGTATGCCATCAATGACATTCCGGCTAACCCAACCAGTATTTGTTCATCGGCACCGCGGAAATTGTTGATCTTGAACACGATACCGATGATGCTAATGACAACCAATACGGCAAAGGGGCCTTTGATCAGCAACCATCGGTTGGATCGCCACTGACTACTCGCCCCACTTCCGATTTCACCAAAATTTTTATCAACGTGTGGGTATAATACGATCCAGATGAAAACATACAAGATGATAATGAGGATGACAACGCCAACAATGGGATCGGTAATAGAAGCAGAAAAATGGAACCGGATTCGCAAGATTAATCCAACAACCATGATCATGAGCAGCCCAATCAAAAGTCCAATATTAAATCTTACCAAACTGGCTCGTAGTTGCAGCATCGTATATTGAAAATCCTGCTGGAGCTTATTTCTCTCAAAATATCCCCACACCAAAAAACTCAGTGCCAGGAAACAAGCAGCAATAACCGGTGTAATAAGAAAGCCACTGCTGATTAGAATAATCAAAAAGATTAATAAACCTGCATTGCGTAAGTATTGCATCAACGCCATGACGGGCTGCACTTCCTCCATAGCCGTATTGCCTTCTTGAAGATATAGATTGACTTTTCTATTAACCTCCACAAACCTTGCACTGGAAACAGCTTCTTTACTCTCCATCAACCATTCTTCTTTTTGATTAAAAGCTTTCGATAAGTTAAGGGAATATTGAACCCGATCGGACACGTTACTGAATCGCAACCGGCTGGCAATTACACCTAAGAAAAGTATCGAACACAAAAGGCTTTCAAACGACAATAGGCAAAAGAGATTCTCCTTTGTATTGAGATGCTGCAGCGATGATGCGATTAGTTCCGACTGCGCCAGAATGATACCCTGCGAAATGGTGTAAACATAATAAGCTGATTTTTCCAGCACATCAAATGTTATCTGATTGTCGCTCATAATTTGTAAAAAACCACTGAACGACAGCGCGCCAAACAGCGCACTTTCCAAAACATAAGCTTCCAATCTACTGGTAATCGAATTAAGCCGTGTTTCGAGTTTTACAATCTCTTCATCGTTCTTGTCGGCATCGAGTACTTCGTTCTCGGAAGTAATTCTCGTCAGCTGTTCCTGCACAGAATTAACTGTTAA
The DNA here is from genome assembly GCA_035764995.1 of Cyclobacteriaceae bacterium. Lineage (GTDB taxonomy): Bacteria > Bacteroidota > Bacteroidia > Cytophagales > Cyclobacteriaceae > UBA2336. Next base: position 1,336 of record DASTYM010000100.1, read on the forward strand.
CCGGCCTACATTAAAAAAACGGAAATAAACAAAATAGTATGCCGGTAGCATAAAAATTGCAACGAGGGCGAAGTTACCGATCAGTACAAATGCAATGTAACTTCCTATTAATGCGAACAAGGTGGCGAGTGTATATTGCCAGAGTGTGGTCGTGAATTTTACATGATAAGTTGAAACTCCCGATTGTGCCAACAGGTTCTGATTAAACTTTCGGTCTCGATTCCCAACCCAATAGACAATACTGATGATCAACACTGGAATCACAGTGGTGTTTATTCCCATAATCACACCTTTGCCAACATTACTCTGCGTGTCGAAAATAAAAAGAGTCAGGCATCGCATGAGGAAATCGACAACGAGCGGCCAGATGAGCACTGGAATGGCTATCGTAGGCCGGGCTTCAAACTGAGTAAATGACTCTTGAAACACCTTGAACTGATCTGCAGCTTTTTCCCCCAGCTCCGATGTCAATAGGTTTTTTATCGAATCAACGACTTTACCGATGATACGCTTGTTTTCTGCTCCACTTTCAAGCAAATGCTGATAAAAAACTTCCAGAAGGGCCACCAGCACAACCTGCTCTTCTTCTGTCAGTCGTTTTACAGATTCGCGAATTTGATCCGGTTTATGGATCGGTTTGGATGCACCCCGGCTTTCGCTCCATTGAAGTTCCCCTTCGTTGACTGACGGAAAAAACACGCGACTGGCCTTTGACCAAAATAATTTTTGTTGTCTGGTAGTTGAGGGTAATCCGTAAAAAATTGAATTAACCAGAATGAGGAAGTCTGAGGTCATAGGGATGGGTAACAGGATTGAAGATAATAATTTCCGGATCAGGATAGTCACAGATTGAACAAATATTGAATTTAATGGAAAAGGATTCCGGAATTGGATCGATCGAAATTGTAATCATCATAAACTCCAAACCTCAAATGCCAAATCTCAAATCAGGTTTGGTATTTGAAATTTGTCTTTTGTAATTTCTACGATTTGGTCTGTGTTATTTTTGGTAATTTAGCCCTTCTCAAATCACAGTTTATGTATTATCACCGTCTTGGAAATATTCCCCCGAAACGTCACACACAGTTC
>DASTYM010000101.1:0-2711 GCA_035764995.1 Cyclobacteriaceae bacterium
AGAACAGAGTGGAGGAGATGATCACATTGTGTGGATTGACCATCGAGCAAAACAAGAAAATCGAAACACTTTCAAAAGGATATCGGCAAAGGGTGGGATTAGCGCAGGCACTTATCCATGATCCTGAAGTTTTGATTTTAGATGAACCTACTTCTGGTTTGGACCCTAACCAATTGGTTGAGATAAGGAAATTGATTAAAGATATCAGTACTGATAAAACGGTAGTCTTCTCTACGCACATTATGCAGGAAGTATCTGCATTATGTAACCGCGTGATCGTCATCAATAAAGGTGAGATCATGGCCGATGATCAGCTTTCGAATTTAATGAAAGGGCATCAGGCAGAAACGGTGGTGATTGTTGAGTTTGAAGGGAATGTTTCGGTTGAGGATTTACGTGCGTTGGAAGGAGTGAAGTCTGCTGAAGTACTGAGTAATTCACAATTCAGAATAATAGCTCAGGCAGGCGTTGATCTTCGTCCTGAAATTTTCAGGTTTGCTGCCGATCGAAAACTTTCGTTGATCGGATTGAAGCAGGAAGAAAACTCATTGGAAAATATTTTCAGGGAACTTACTTCAATGCAGGGAGCATGATCCAGGTAGCCGTAAAAGAATTCAGAAGTTTCCTCAATTCACTGATTGCGTACATCGTTATCGGAGTGTTCTTAACCAGCCTGGGGTTGCTTATGTGGGTTTTCCCTGAGACTTCCGTAATGGAATACGGTTTTGCCGATATGGATACGTTGTTCTCGTTGGGGCCCTACGTACTTATATTTTTGATTCCGGCTATTACCATGCGAAGCTTTGCCGAAGAAGTGAAGTCCGGAACCATGGAGTTGCTTCTCACCAAGCCACTTACAGATTGGGATATCATTCTTGGAAAATTTCTAGCGTGCTTCCTCCTGGTTCTTTTTGCCTTACTACCTACACTCATTTATTATTTCTCTATCCACGCTCTGGGGAATCCAGTTGGTAATGTTGATACACCTGGCGTAATCGGATCGTATATTGGTCTTGCGCTTTTAAGTGGCGTGTTCTGTTCTGTTGGAATGGTGGCCTCGTCTATCACATCCAATCAAATTGTAGCATTTATTGTAGCAGCCTTTCTCTGCTTTATTTTATTTACCGGATTTGAATCCATTGCAACGCTCAATGTGTGGTCGGCAAATGCTTTACTGATCAAGCAACTTGGTATTCTTTATCACTATGATGCCCTTAGCAAAGGTTTAATTGATAGTCGTGATGTTGTGTACTTCGTGAGTGTGGGTGCATTTATGTTAATGGTTTCTAAAACTGTTTTAAGCGCGCGGTCATGGTGAAACTGGAAAGTAAAAAACTGGGCGATTTTCTGTTACTGGCCAACAGTCTTGTGATGTTGGTGCTGCTTAACCTGTTGACTTCTCATTTCTTTTTCAGAGTAGATCTTACTGAAGAAAAGCGATTTTCTGTCAAAGAGCCAACCCGGAAAATGCTCAGCGAACTTGATGATAAAGTTTACATCGAAGTATTTCTGGACGGAGAACTGAATTCAAGCTTCAGAAGATTGCAGAAATCCATTCGTGAAACCTTAGAAGAATTCAGAATTTATTCTGACGACAAAGTTCAGTTTGTCTTTACTGACCCTAACACCGCGGCAAGTCAAAAGGCACGAAATGAGTTCATGCAGGACCTGGCTCAAAAAGGAATCATCCCAACCAACGTGGTTGACCCTAAAGATGGCCAGGTGACGGAGAAAATTATTTTCCCGGGCGCATTAATTTCCTATGGAGGGTATGAAACGGGAGTAACGCTATTAAAGGGAAATAAGGCGCTTACAGCCGATGAACAAATCAATCAGTCAATTGAAGGTCTGGAGTACGAGTTATCAAATGCTATTTATAAAATAGCAAATGCAGATCGCAAGCGAATCGGATTCGTGACTGGTCATGGAGAATTGGATAGCCTGGAGATTGCCAGTTTTAATAATTCGCTGTTGGAGTCGTACGATGTTTATAAAGTTGATTTCAGCAAGGGCAAAACGCTTGATCGTTACGATGCCCTGATTATTGCCAAACCAACTTCTACTTACTCACCACAGGATCAGTATCGGTTAGATCAATATATCATGAAGGGAGGAAAGGTGCTCTTCCTGCTGGATAAGCTTGATGCAAAAATGGACAGCGCCTCAAGTGAGCATTATGCTGCGTTCCCGTACAATCTTGGTCTCGATGACCAGCTCTTTAAATATGGAGTTCGGTTAAATATGGACTTGATACAGGACCGCAATGCAGGATTGTACCCGGTTGTAACTGGTGAGTCAGGTAGTAAGCCGCAACAGCAATTGATGGATTGGCCATTCTTCCCGTTGGTAAACCGTTATGCCGACCACCCTATCACCAGAAATCTTGATGCCATAGTGATGAAATTTGTGAGCAGTATCGATACAGTAAAAGCACAGGGTGTGAAGAAGACTCCACTCGTATTTACTTCTCAGTATTCAAGAAGAGTTACCGCTCCGGTTCAGGTAAACATTAACGACCTGCGCAAGAACGTTACACCAGAGTCATATTCAGAAAGTTTTATTCCTGTTGGATATCTGTTGGAGGGGAAATTCAGTTCTGTTTTCAAGAATCGGTTTTTACCTGATGGTGTTGATCAAACCGGGTATCTGGAAGAAGGTAAGCCAACAAAAATTATTGTGTTTGCTGATGGAGATCTGGCACGTAATGATGT
>DASTYM010000102.1:0-4941 GCA_035764995.1 Cyclobacteriaceae bacterium
TATTGCGCAGGCCCGTGTAATTCTTCGCGAAGCGCATGTGATGAAAGATTTAATTGATGATCAGAAAGGCAGCATGACAGGTGAATTACGCATTGGTGTCATTCCAACGCTGGCTCCTTATTTATTACCTCCACTTTTTCAGCGGATACGGGAAAAATATCCCCAGCTCGATCTGGTCATCAAAGAAACCATTACTGAAGAAGTTATTCATGAACTAAAAAACAATCGTCTCGACTGCGGGATTGTAGTAACTCCTTTAAAAGATGCTTCCATCAAAGAAGACGTTTTGTTTTATGAGGAACTGTTCATTTACGTTTCCAGGAAAAATGCACTGTACGACAAGAAGTATGTTCTCGCGAATGAAATTGATCCCAACCAGCTTTGGTTATTGGAAGAAGGCCATTGCTTCCGTTCACAAGTGCTGAACTTGTGTGAGCTTCGAAAATACTCCGACCTGCACTTTAAATACGAAACAGGAAACATTGAAACACTCAAACGAATGGTTGAGAAGAGTGATGGCATTACGATTTTACCAGAATTGGCTGTCATGGAATTTTCCAAATCACAAATGAAGTTCGTTAAGAAACTTAAGGAGCCGAGTCCGGCACGTGAAGTAAGCATTGTCACGCATCGTGATCACATTAAGACAAAATTGATCAAAACACTAAAAGATGAAATTCTGAATATTGTTCCAAAAAAGATGCAAAAACTGTTTCAGAAAAAAGTGGTGGAGATTAATTATTGAATCAAAAATTCAAAGGGTCGCTCACGACCCTTTTGATTCTTTTTAAAGATTTCTTTTAGACAAAAATACCACCAGCTACCTCAATGCGTTGGGCATTTACCCACTTGGAATCATCGCTGCATAGGAATGCTACGACTCCACCGATGTCATCCGGTAAGCCTACGCGTCCAAGAGCCGTAAGAGAAGAAATCATGGCGTTTAACTCCTTGTTATCGCGAACGGTTCCACCACCAAAATCAGTTTCAATCGCACCGGGTGCTACAACGTTCACACGGATTTTCCTGGCACCTAATTCTTTTGCCTGGTATTTTGTTAGTGTCTCCACGGCTCCTTTCATGGTTCCATAAGCCGAGTAGTTAGGGAATGAAAAGCGTGCCAGTCCTGAAGAAATATTTACAATGCTGCTTCCGTCATTCAATAGTGGTAAAAGTTTTTGCGATAGAAAATAAGGCGCCTTCACATGTATGTTCACCATGTTGTCGAATTGCTCAGGAGTTGTGTCTGTAAACGGAGCATGAAGACCTACACCTGCGTTATTCACGATGGCATCAAGTCTGTCCGACTGAAATTCTGATTTCAATGCTGATTTGAGATTACTTACAAATGCGTCAAAGCTGCTGCTTACGGCCACGTCCAATTGCAGAGCGTGCGCCTTTTTTCCCAATGATTTTATCTCTTTTTCTACGTTTTGGGCTTCACTCTTGTTGCTGTGATAGGTGATCACAACGTTGAATCCCTTTTTGGCCAATTGCAAAGCCATGTCTTTTCCCAAGCCACGGCTGCCGCCTGTAACCAGGGCAATTTTGTTTTTTGTGCTTGTCATTTTTGAAATTTTTAATGCACAAAAATCACAACACCAGCAGCGTTAAGTGTTGTGAGGATCAATCTGATGTTTGCAAAATTCAAATAATTTAGTCACGAAATGCTGCGGGGGAAAGCCGGGCATGTTTTTTAAAGAAGTTGGAGAAATGTGCCACTTCTTCAAAACCCAATGAATAGGCAATTTCTGATATATTCCAGGTAGTTTGTTTCAATAAAATTTTGGCTTCCTGATTAATCCTGCTTGCAATAATCTCGGTTGTGGTTTTACCTGTTGTTTCCTTCAACACTTTGTTCAGGTGGTTGACGTGAACGCGTAATGTGTCAGCAAAATCTTTAGCCGTTTTTAAACGCAAGACCTGGGTAGTATTCTCAATCGGAAACTGTCTTTCCAACAATTCAATAAATAAGGTAAAGATACGTGTAGAAGCATTGATATGATGCGGACTGGGTGCCAGAGGTTTCAATTTTTGTCCATAGTGGATCAGTTCCAGAACATAATTGCGCAAAAGGTCATACTTAAAGGAATAATCGGAATTTATTTCCTCATGCATTTTTTCAAAAACTGAATTGATTTCTTCGTACTGCTTTGCAGTAATTTGAAACACAAAGTCACTTTGAGAAGAAAAGATGGGTAGACTTTCAAGTGCAGTTCCAGTTTTCGACTTGGGCATAAAATCCGGTGTAAATACACAAAAATGCCCAGCCTGGTTACTTTCAAGAGGTATATAGCGGTAAGGAATTTTAGGGGTGGCAAACAATACTGCACAATCTCCTATTTCCAATACCTTATCAGCATATTCGACCCGATTTTTACCTTTGATCAGACTGATCTTGTAGTACATTCTGCGGTTATAAAGCATCCCATCCCTGGGTTTATTACCACAGTACATATCGGCAATATTAAAAACGTTGAAGTGTCCGATGTCATGGTTATTTGGATTGTCCAGAAAATGATTAAGCTCTGAACAAACCGAACCAAAAACCTCCTGGTAGAAGTCTTTAATAGCAGTAGCGGTCATTTGCAAAAAATGTGAGGTTTGGCAAGCGAACAATTATTGGCAACGGTAAGTTCGCATTGGTTAAAAGATTAATCTATTGCTTCTTTTCTGGCTACCTGAGTTTGATGCCTACAGAGTCAAACATTACGTCAATCCTCCTATCGTATATTCCCTGTTATAGTTTGGTATCTCCAGAATAAAAGTAGTACCCTCACCCAATTCGGATTTAATATCAATCTTGCCTTGTAGTTTTTCCACCGCTTCTCTTACTATATAGAGACCAAGACCCGAACCATCTTTCTCGGTGTTAGCACGAAAAAACATATCGAATATTTTTGAAATCAGTTTGTTATCGATTCCCATTCCATTGTCTTCAAACCTTAGTAGCGCTTTGCTATTTTCAACAGCGCCATGGATGTGAAGTCTGGCTGTCTCTTTATATTTATCCTGATACTTAATTGCATTTGATATAAGATTATTAATGATGACTGATAAGCGGTAATAATCCGAATAAAGCTCAATGCCATTCCGTATAGAGACCTGAATGTCCATGCGCGCAAAGCCCGGCATAAATCGCATCCGTTCAAACGTGTCCTCGATAAGCTCTTGCAGGTTTACCTTCTCAATCTGAAGCTCCAGTCGGGCATTTTTTGAATAGTCAAGAATTTCTTTCAGGGTATCGTCCAGTTTCAGAATCGTATCCTCCATCATGTGGTGAAACTGATGGAGTGTATCAATACTGTTTTCCCGTTTTGCCAGGTTAATCAAACCTAAGACTGACATGAGAGGAGCTCTGAGGTTGTGCGATACACTGTAAACCAGGCTATCAACTTCTTTGTTAGTCTTAACGAGTTCATCATTTTGCAATGCGAGCTCGGCAATAGCTTTTAATTTCGCCTGCTCAATCTCTTTCAATTTAAGTGCATTCTTGATCGCACTGGGTAGCCTGTTAAGATTAGATTTAAGAATATAATCATCAGCCCCCTGCTTAAGACAAGTAACGGCAAACTCGTCCGAAACAGCACCTGTCACTAAAATAAACGGAACCTTTATTTCTTTCGATTTGCACACGCGCAATGCTTCCATGGAATTAAATTGAGGAAGCGCGTGATCTGACAAGATTACATCAGGGTTGAATTCAGTAAGAGAAGTTCTGAATTTATCTTCCGTGTCAACTCTTTTCGTAACGCAGACAAGGCTGCTTTTTTGAAGGATTTCGCTGACAAATTCAAAGTCTTCTTCATCGTCTTCCAGGCACAATACTTTTAACACACTTTTCATTCTGAGAAATTTTGCAGGCATTTATACCGGAAAATTTACCCAGCCAGCTGCGGACTGTCTATTTATTTCCTTGAAGTGCTTTTAAAAACGACAAAAGCATTTTCTAAAAAAAACCATCCCATTTTTGCAGATAAATTACCGGTGAAGTCGATAAATCTCTGTTAATTAGAGGTTACCGGAATCTTTACCTGACTTCAGGTTTAAACCTCCATACTATCATAAACAACCACTTTATTCCAAAGCATGGAATGCTCCTGAATAAATTTTTGGTGGAGGGGATGATCCTGATAAATTTTCTCATCCTCAATGGAATTGAAGAAAAGTAATTCTGACACGCTGTAGCTGTTATCAACAACATCTCGCTTTTCTGTGCTTGCAGGAACTGCTACATGAATTTTTTTTACTTGCGGAATTTTACCCAACGCTTTAACACCTTGAATAAGTTTGTTAAGGTCAGCTGTGGACGTTGGTTCCTTCAGCCAAAAGAAAACATGATGCACGAGTTGTGGTTTCTTTTTAGCCGGAGCAGCATCTGCAATCAAGCCCATAGACAGGAATGAAATGAGGGACAGGAATTTTCTTCGTGATTGAGTCATACCGAACTTTTTCATGAATCTACGGGATTCCCTTAATTTTATAATGATATTTTTCGGGGCAGATCCTGCTAAGTCGGGGCCGGTAGCGTACTCCGACACGGCCAGGGAGGCTGCATGACTTGAATCAACCAGACTAGAGCTTAAGTTAAAAAATAAAAAATAAAATATTATTTATCGGGGCGTAGCGCAGCCCGGTAGCGCGCCACGTTCGGGACGTGGAGGTCGCTGGTTCGAATCCAGTCGCCCCGACATTAAAAAAGCTTGCAGGTTTAAAAATTTGCAGGCTTTTTTGTGGTATTCGTAGAGCGGATTCGAACTCAATCAACATTCTATTTCCAGTTTCTTTAGCGGCTTTAACCCAGTGATTTTTATTTTCTCCAGTTCCTGCTTTAGATTATGGGTAATTATTCCCGTTCCGACCAACCTATAGATGCGAAAAAAATCAAATGGATCGTTCTTATAGCCGTCATTCAAAACAAGTTTTTCATAGCCGAGTTTG
>DASTYM010000103.1:0-15363 GCA_035764995.1 Cyclobacteriaceae bacterium
AAAAGAAGTAATTTCTTTCCAACTTCCTTACCGCGCTCGTATTCGTTCGCTTCCAGACAGGCAAAACTCAAATTAAATAATGCATTACTATAATCAACGGCTCCATCAGGCAGTAATTTCTCCCGAATGGTTACTTCATTATCAAAAAATAGAATTGCTTTTTCACTGGTTCCCTTATTTAAGTGTGCATCAGCCAGGTAACTATAAACATTGGCTGCCAGTGTATCTGTACGGCCTGTTGCCCAGGTCAATAATGAAGGCTCGAGTCTTAAGCATTCATCGTATTTTTCCTGTTCATACAAAAAAGACACTTCTTCATAAAGTGTCTTTTTTTGAGCTTGAGAAACGAAAATTAAAAAACAAAAACAAGTGATGAGAGTTCCTTTCACGCTGTCATAAGGGTTTATTGAACATGTATCTGTGCGGTTTCAATTTTACCGTTTCTATTCATCTGTAAAAAGTAAACACCGCGCTGCAAGTTCCGGATATTAAGTTCCCATCGAACATCCTGGTTATTCCAGTCTGTTGGAACAATAACTTTTCTACCGGTTGCATCTGTTAAGTGAGGCCTGCTGTTTCCAACACCTGCTCCTTTGACAAAAAGGTAATCCGCTGTTGGGTTAGGGTAAGCCGTGAAGGCATGTGCTTCCTCTTCCCATCCCGTGATCACCAATTTTTTTACTTCAATTTTTCCGTGAGTTACCTCTGCTTCTACCCCAACTTGCCTGTCAAACAAGGTACTACCAATGGTTATATCAATGTATGAGTTTGTATCCATCGGATAACCTGGGTATTGAATGTTAAGCCTGTACAAACCGGTTTCCAGCTTGGTGAAATCAAACTCACCTTCTTCATCTGTAAAGATGTATCCAATCAGTCTATAGACAGTTGCGAGACCTTTTCCGCTTCCTTCTGCTCTTCTTACCGCAACTGCTGTTGCTTTTTGCGCCCTGACTTTTGAAGTTCGCCCGTCAGGTTCATCACCGATATACAGGGTTCCATTAATTTCACCCTGACCAGCTGTTGGGGGATCAGGTTTGAATTCAGAATAAATATCCAGCCCTGTAATATTGTCCTCTACAAATAGGGTATCAGCTTCTTCCCAGAAAATAGTGTTCTCGTAGTAAGTTGGGATGGCCTTTTTATGTACAATCGTATCTGCATACCCGTTGACGATGTAGTCATCCAATACTACGTTATCGAAAAGATAGGTTCCGTTTGAATTCAGGTTTTGAATCCGGGTGGTATCGTATGATCCTGTTGAGGTAACCTTCAGCAGTTGCATTTTACCAGCGGTTGCGGGAGCTGTTGTGCTGACAAACAACGTTCCCGATATATCAGCAGTTGCCAGGATACGTTGGTTACTGCTGGTGAGTACAAGACCCGGCACCAGTGGGTTTGTAATTTCCAGCACGTAGGTACCCATGGTAGCTCTCTTAATTCCTACAATGTCGTGTGTATCGGTTGTTGACCCAGCGATTACATTCCCATTTAATTTCCATGTATAAACATTGCTCGTTCCTGCTACAGGAATTTGAAGTTGGTAATTCGTATTCACAGGAATTTCAATATCTAATGGAGGATTAACTGGAGCCTGATTGACATAGTTAACACCAATCAACCCGGCATTACTTTCGAGCGATCCGAAGTCAAGATTGTTTCCTGAAACATCCAGCGTTGTGATTGCAGGCACAGTGGTAAAATTCGGAACCGTTGTGATGCTGTTTGATGCCACGTTGAAGATTTTTAATGCATTCATTGTGGTAATCGTTGCGGGCACAGTTCCGCTAACATTATTATTAGGCAATACTACTCTCGTTACCCTTCCTCCTTTTTCGGTAATACCATACCAATTACTCACGGCACTCGTTGTCCAGTTTGTTTTGTTTGTCCAACTGACTCCATTGGTTGAATTATAAAGTGCAACCAGTTGAGTTGAGTCGCCTAGCATATTTCCAGGAAAGCCATTGGCAATGGAGAACAGTCCCTTAAGTCCGCGTGAGTAGCTCCTTACAGTTGTGTTATTACCATCAGAAGAAACTAACCTTGAGCCCATTCCTTCCAGTTGATTCAGGTCCGGTACTTTTTTTGCCAGGACTGGATTGGTAATTCCTGTAACTAATGCATCAGGCACCTTCACTTCAACATAACTTGCTGTATCGCTTGCGAGAGATTTTACGCTTCGCCAGGCATAAGGAAAGGCTGTAATTGATTCAACAGCTTCCCCGGCAGAATACCCGGCCGGTAAAGGTTCAACTACCACACCAACCCGGTTAGATGTTGCGCTATAAAATGTAATCGGAAGAGATTGACCAGAACTGCCTACAGGGAGAGAAAAAGTTCCTGCACCAAAATGTGCCATAGGTCCATCAACATACGATCCGTTCGAAGCGTAGACAAGTGTACTTGCAGTTGCCAGTGTATCAGCTGCAGAATTCATTTTGATTACTCCGGAAAGAATTTTAAGACTATCGTTAACTAACAATTTTCCGGTAATGATCACCTGACCTGATGCCTCCACTTGAAGAAATCCTATTTTGGAGGAGTTGCTTCCCGCATTAAAATTCTTATCAGACAAATTCTGGAATACAAATCCTCCGTAGCTGGCAACATCCAGGATGCCGTTGTTTTGCCAGTTTTCGGAAGTTGTAATTTTTCCGTTGTTGAGAATCGTTCCACTGTTCTGCCAATCGCCATTCGTGACTAATTCGGACGAATTGGCAATAACTATACCCGTATTATTGATAAACTGCGCATGGGTCAGCGAGCTGATGCAAACAAAAATGATTGCTACGTATTTCATGGATACCGGGTTATTTCACGTTAACTAATACTTTGATCAATCCTGTATCGCCAGATTCAAAATTTTCCAAAGCTTTTCCGAGGATTGTTCCTGTCGGATAAATTTCAAATCCGTTGATAACAACTGGTTTTGCTTTCATCGCGTGGCCTTTGATTGATGAGGTCACCAATAAATCACCTCTTTTGATTGGGCCATTTTCAAGACAAACTTTTGTCGGGATGACACCCACAACACCCATTGGGACCAGGTCGTCTGTGTTTGCTTCCAGTTCACGTTCAGTAAGAACTACACCAGGCTTGGTTGCATATACACCTGCAATTTTTGTTGAAACGGGTGTCGAACTCTTCTCAACAGTTCTGTCGGTGCTTTCTGAAATCACCAGCACATCGCCAGGTTCGTATTCTGACTTTGCACCCTCTACATCAAAAAGTTCAGCCACATCGGCACCGCTGCTTTGTGTACCACCATTGAAGTAACCTATACCATTTTTACCAATTCTTGCGGCAGGTACGCCACCGTTTGTGTAGGTAACAAAATTTCCTGATGCGCCTGTATGGTTTATGTACATGGCATTGCTGCCATTTCCGGCAACTTCTATTTGAACTCCAGGATATGTGTTACCCGAATTTGTATTTATAAATAAACCGGCAAAGCCATTACCAGTTCCCTCATTTTTGGCCATAATAGCTGCACCTGTTCCAACTGTGCTGACGTCTAATGCAGCCATTGAGTTACCTGTATTTGTAATTTCAAATTGCCCTGCCCCACCGGTTACTCCAGTATGCGCGGCTTGCATTACTGTGAATCCGGTAGCCGTTTCACCTCTGAATGCGGGGCCTGTGCCAATCGTATTTGCATACAAAGCAGGATAAGAGTTCGAAGCATTTTGAATCCAGAACGCACCACCAACAGATGCTGTTCCTGTACTCTCACCGTAAACACCCACGGGAGCAAGTGCACCACCAACATTGCTATTGGTAGAAGCATAAATTGCCGTGCCTGTTTCAGCTGTAAAATTTCCTCCCCAACTTCCCGGATCAGATGAAGTAGTGTAACCGCTTACGGCATTCCCCTGTCCTGCAGTTACCCTTCCAATGATCGCCCAGCCAGCAGCAGTTTCCGCTGAAATTCCAGTTCCCGTTGCATTGTTTACATACACCGTTGGCTTGGTGCCAGCAACTGTACTGGTTGAAACAAAGCTTGCAGCGCTCGCCTTATTACCCAAACCACTACTTTTCACATTCAGTGCCGTAGTTGTGTCGGTCGAGTTAGTCACAGCAAACCTTGCGGTTGCACCAGTGATTCCATTGGTTACGTTACTCCATGCGGTACCATCCCATGTAAAGACAGTCTTTTCAGTGATGTCATACACCATCAGACCCATATCAGAAGGCGTCAGTGTCATGGACAAGCGTTGCGTAGTGGTTAATCGGGGCATGATAAAGCCTTGATTATTGGTAGGTGACTCAACGTGCAATGCCGCGTTTGGATTGGGTGATGTGACTCCAACACCTAATGTCTTATTCTGGGCATAAGCAATCAGTTGCATGAAGGATAACAATATAATTACGCACAGCTTCACGTATCTTTGATCATTAATATGCATATAGAAGAGCTTCGTTTAAATCCTACTTTACATTAACAAGAACCTTAATCAGTCCACTCGAACCAGATTCAAAATTTTCCAACGCTTTGCCAATGATGACGCCTGCCGGAAACATTCCATCACCATTTTTCGAAACGGCTTTCATGGCATGACCTTTCATGGAAGAAGTCACCAGTAAATCGCCTCGCTTGATTGGTCCGTTCTCAAGACAAACTTTTGTTGGGATTACTCCAACAACACCCATAGGAACTAAAGCATCAAGTTTATCTTCAATACTTTTCTCTGTTAAAAGAACACCAGGTTTTGTTGCATAAACTCCGGCAACTTTAGTTGAGTTAGGAGAATTACTCTTTTCAACCGTGCGATCTGTACTTTCAGAAATGATGAGGACGTCACCCGGCTCATATTCATTTCTTATTCCCTCAACATCAAACATTTCAGCTACGTCAGCACCGCTGTTTTGCGTACCACCATTGAAGTAACCAACACCGTCTTTGCCAATTCTTACTGCCGGTACATCGTTGTTCGCATAGGTAACAAAATTTCCAGCTGAACCTGTGTGGTTTACATACATAGCATTGGCTGTATTACTGTTTGTAGCAATTTGAACAGGAGGAAACGTGTTAGACGCGTTTGTGTTTTGAAAGAGGGCAGCAAAACCATTTCCAGAGCCTGTATTTTGTGAGAAAAGAGCAGCCGCTGGTGAACCTGATGAAACAGAAAGTGCAGGACTTGTGTTTGCTGCATTCATGTTGGTAAATAAACCAGCAGCTCCTGTTGTTCCCTGATGCGTAACATCCAAAGCAGGGCCACTTTCGCCCGTATCTTTATTGGCCCATATTGATGCACCTGGTCCAACTGATTCAGCAAATAAAGCAGCGGTAGGGTTGGTTGCGCTGATGTTCTGAAAAATTCCTGCATATCCATCATTACCAAAGTTGTCACCCCATACTGCCGATGAACCACTATTTGCTCCGTTTTTTCTAAAATAAGCTCCGTTTCCGGTACCCGTGTTTAAACCTCTTACTGTGGCTCCACTTCCATTTGTTTCCGCGAAAAGAGCTTCACGTATGCTCGATGCATTATTAATTCTAAACACACCTGCAGCGTCTCCTGTACCTGTATTTAATCCGTAAACAGCTGCTGACAACGGTTGGTTACTATTTGTCTCTGACCAAAGCGCTGTGGTAGTAGATGCTGCATTGGTTACTTTGAATTTTGCTGCTCCTCCCGTTCCAATCGTTGAGGCTTCCAATGCATTTGAAGTGTTTCCTGCATTACCAATTTGAAACATACCACCCACACCACCGCCAGTGTTGTTTCCATAGACAGCAAAGCTGAATGCACTGCTTGAATTAGATAAACCTGTAACTCCATTTGATCCATTCGGGCCAGTGGCTTTACCTGTAACAGCTGAAAACGCTGTGGAGGTTACTCCCAAAACTGCCGCAGAGCTATCTGCCAATCCCATTTGTCCATTGGTCGTTGCATAGATAGCTGCAAACCTGTTGTTTGTATTGTTTACAGTGAATCTTCCTGCTGTTCCTTTTCCGTTGGTTGAGGCTCCAATAACATCGTTGTTGTTATTAGGATTTGATATCAACATATCACTTGCTCCGTTGGTATTACTGTTGGTATTTACAAAGAGCGCACTGTACCCATTGTTCGGGTTCTGGTTTTGAAAATTAGCAACTCCAAAGTTTCCGACATCTGATCCGGCATACATGATCGCAAGGGCAGCTCCGTTTGGCGGAAGAGTAGAAATTGTATCTGCAATTGGATAAGCAATGTCTCCAGCCTCGCTCCAAGCAGTTCCGTCCCACGTAAAGACGCTTGTTTCGGTAATGTCATACACCATCAAGCCCATATCAGAAGGCGTTAGTGTCATCGCCAGACGTTGCGTACTTGTTAATCGTGGCATGATAAAGCCCTGATTGTTGGTAGGCGATTCAACATGAAGTGCTGCGTTAGTGTTGGGTGTGGCCACTCCAACACCCAGTGTTTTATTCTGAGCGATTGCTCCCACGCATCCAACGAACAAAAAACTGAGTAGTAAAAACGTATTTCTCATAGGGGATTTTTGATTAAAAGCCTGTATTATTTTATCTAACCGTATTACTATTTATCTAAAATGAACTCATAAAGTCCCGGAAGTGAAGCCTTCCGTCCGCCATAGGTGGTTTGGTCCCACTCGAGCGAAATTTTTAATTGTGAGGATGTTATTTCCGTTATGGAGATTTCTTTGTCGTCCATTCCCCGGATGATAACGGTTGCTTTGCTGCCTTCTTTAAAGTGCCAGGTATCTTCGCGGAGCCAAACCGGTGATGTGCCGGTTGTAAAGATTTTATCCTCTGTAAAACGAAGAGTGAAACCGGGGAATAAATCAGCCTGAACATCAACACCGTCAACAGTTATTGAGTTTGAAGCGCTTGATGGTTCCCAGGTTCCATTTCCGCTGGTCAGAAGTTTTGTAACTTTTTCTTCCGCAGTTGGATCGGAGCCTCCGCAATTAACAAAAATCAGAAAAAAACAGATCAGGATAGAACTGTAGACTTTACGCTGCATAGTCAACACTTTAAATGATTAAAAGCCTATGCAATCTGATCCTTTTTGAAAAAAAAATTAATACTCATTAATAGGTATTTCTCTGTTACGGCAAAAAAATAACTTCTGAAAATCAATGGATTAGCTTTACGCGAGTACAGCTTACGCTTAATTAGTCTTCATCAATTGACTGGCCGAGTGGTATAAAAAAACAGGCCGGGAGTTCCGGCCTGTCGAAATAAAAATTTTTCAAAAAAATTACATATTCTTCACGATTTCTCTGGCAAATTCCGAACACTTGAGCATCGTAGCGCCTTCCATCAAGCGGTGGAAGTCGTAGGTAACACGCTTCGAAGCAATTGCCTTGCTCATCGCTTTGTTGATGAGGTCAGCTGCTTCCTGCCAGCCCATGTATTCAAACATCATTACACCAGAAAGAATAACCGAACCTGGATTTACTTTATCCTGACCTGCATATTTTGGTGCTGTTCCGTGGGTAGCTTCAAAAATTGCGTGACCGGTGATGTAATTAATATTTGCACCCGGGGCGATACCAATACCACCAACCTGGGCGGCAAGTGCATCACTCACGTAGTCGCCATTCAAATTCAAGGTGGCAATCACATCGAAATCTTCCGGACGAGTCAGGATTTGCTGTAGGGTAATATCTGCAATAGAATCCTTAATCAAAATTTTTCCGGATGCTAGTGCTGCTTTTTGCTCAGCAACCGCTGCTTCTTCTCCTTTTTCTTTTTTCGTTTTCTCCCACTTGCTCCACGTGTATACTTTGTCACCAAAATATTGCTCGGCAATTGCATAACCCCAATCGCGGAAAGCGCCTTCGGTAAACTTCATGATGTTACCCTTATGAACCAGCGTTACCGATTTACGCTTGTGCTGAATTGCATAGGAAATAGCGCTGTGAATTAAACGAACACTTCCGCTCCAGCTTACCGGTTTAATACCGATACCCACATTCACTTCATTCTTCACATTGGGAGCACCTACGAGCTTCCAGAATTCTTCAGATTTTTCTTTCGTGTTGAAACGAATCTTATTGAATTCTTTCGGGAATTCTTTTGCCAGGAAATCCAATACCTTTTGTGACTCCGGAGATCCGGCAGCAAACTCAATACCCGCATAAATGTCTTCCGTGTTTTCGCGGAACAACACCATATCAACCGCACCAGGATTTTTTACAGGTGAAGGGACTCCCTCATACCACCTTACCGGACGAAGACAAACATAAAGATCCAGAATTTGGCGAAGTGCCACGTTGAGCGAGCGAATACCTCCGCCTACCGGAGTTGCCAGCGGGCCTTTAATACCTACTAAATAATCCCTGAAAATATCGAGTGTTTCATCAGGCAGCCAGTTACCAGTCTTATTGAAAGACTTCTCTCCGGCCATCACTTCCTTCCAATTGATTTTTTTCTTTCCACCGTAAGCTTTCTCAACAGCCTTATCGAAAACCAACTGTGCAGCAGGCCAAATATCAACACCTGTTCCATCGCCCTCAATAAAAGGTATTGTCGGGTTATCCGGAACATTCAATTTTCCGTTAGTGATAGTAATTTTCTGATCGCTCATATCGTAGAGATTTAAAATAGAATTAAGAGCCCCGAAATTATAAAAATCGCAATACAAATGAAGCTATTTTGGTACGAGGAGCGCTTTTTCACAAAATATTAGCCATGAAAATACCCCTGTCTTTTCTCCTGCTTTCTCTTCTATTGTCTGCGCAAACGGTTCCAGAACCCACAAACAGGGTTTGTCTGGGATCCGAAGAAAAGAAGCTCTATGACCTGATCATGGAGTACCGGAAGGAGAAAAATCTGGAGTCGATACCCCTTTCTGCCAAGCTTACCCTTGTAGCTCAAACGCATGCGAAAGACTTGTCAGAAAACTTTGATCCGTTTAATGGCAAGTGCAATCTGCACAGCTGGTCGAAGAAGGGAAAATGGGAATCCTGTTGCTATACCGATGACCACAAAAAAGCTGAATGCATGTGGAGCAAGCCAAAAGAAATTGCCGGGTATGAAAGCAGTGGATATGAAATTTCCTATTACAGCGGAGCAGGCGCAAACGCAGTGGATGGTATTGCCGGATGGAAGGTGAGTAAGGGTCACAACCAGGTGATGATCAATGACGGTATTTGGAAGCAGATAAAATGGAACGCTATTGGAGTTGGAATTTATAAGGAGTATGGAGTGGTTTGGTTTGGGGAGTTGTTGGATGAGACACCGTTGGTCAATTGTAAATAATAGTCATTAGTCATTAGTCATTAGTCATTAGTCATTAGTCATTAGTCATTAGTCATTAGTCAT
This sequence comes from Cyclobacteriaceae bacterium, assembly GCA_035764995.1. Taxonomy (GTDB): domain Bacteria; phylum Bacteroidota; class Bacteroidia; order Cytophagales; family Cyclobacteriaceae; genus UBA2336. The sequence continues at coordinate 9,281 of DASTYM010000103.1, forward strand.
TAGTAAAAAAAGTCTAATGACTATGGACAAATGACTAATCAGTACATCTCTTCCTTGTTCGGAAAATCCTTCGCTTTTACATCATTGATGTATTGACTCACCGCTGATGTCGCTATTGCGTGTAAATCGGCATAGCGTCTTAAGAAGCGAGGTTTAAAATCCTGGTTGATTCCCAGCATATCCTGCATGACCAATACCTGTCCATCAGTATAAGGTCCTGCACCAATCCCGATGGTTGGAATCTGAACAGATTGAGAAACTTTCTTCGCGAGTTCCGCAGGAATCTTTTCAAGTACGATTCCAAAACATCCGCACGCTTCCAGCAGTTTTGCGTCTTCCAACAGTTTATTCGCTTCAGCTTCTTCTTTGGCGCGGACAGAGTACGTTCCGAATTTATAAATGGATTGTGGTGTAAGACCTAAATGGCCCATCACTGGAATACCTGCCGTTAAAATTCTTTCGATTGAATCTTTTACTTCGCTACCCCCTTCTAACTTCACTGCATGCGCCCCAGATTCTTTCATGATGCGGATCGATGAACGTAACGCTTCACCCGAACTTCCCTGATACGAACCAAACGGCAAATCAACTACTACCAGTGCACGCTTCACAGCTTTTACAACGGAAGATGCATGGTAAATCATTTGATCGAGTGTAATAGGCAAAGTGGTTTCATTTCCGGCCATTACGTTGGAAGCTGAGTCACCAACCAGGATAATATCCATTCCTGCGCCATCAATGATCTTGGCCATACTGAAATCATAGGCGGTGAGCATCGCAATTTTTTCTCCGCGGTTCTTCATTTCCTGGAGCTGATGCGTGGTGATCTTTTTTATTTCTTGTTTGTGAACAGACATATTCAGTTTCCGGTTTCCGGTTACAAGTCTCCGGTTTAAAGCCTGCTTGAACCCGTGTAAATTTTTATTTTAAATAGACTGCTGATTCCTTACCAAGAACAACTTCCACATGTTCTTTCAAAGTGGTGGAAAGTTCGTATCCTGTATACTGTGGGTAGATCGGGAACAGTGCATGACTACGGTTGACCAACACGGCCGTTTCAATTTTTTTTACTTCTGTATCAAGGAAAGGTTTTAATCCGTACGCCAGGGTTCGGCCGGTATTAAGAACATCATCCACCAATACGATGCATTTCTTTTTAACTTCTTTCACATCACAATCCAGCATCACCTCGCCTTGCTGTGGAGCAAGTTTATCGAGTGAAACTTTTACAAGGACTACTTCAATGGATGAGATGGCCTCCACTTCTTTTGCCAGCAACCTGGCCAACGCATAGCCCTGGCCATCAATTCCTGCCACAACAATATTTTTTTCCCTGAAGTTGTGTTCGTACATCTCAAATGCCATTCTGCGGATTTTCTGCTTTACCTGCGCAGAATCCAAAACGAGGGTTTTCTCTGCAACCATATTTTCGATTGACTTCGGCATCAGATGTTAAGCATTGGGAATTGGAAGCACTTTGCTGTCTTTAAAAGTAGAAAGGATAACCATTGATTGCAGGCTATCTACGACATCAATATTCGAAACTTTCTCCAGCATGAGCTGTTGGTAGGCTGCAATATCAGCGCACACAATTTTTAAAATGAAATCTCCGGCCCCGGTGATGTGATGGCACTCGACCACTTCATCAACCTTTTGAATAGCCCTCATGAACTTATCAATGTTTTCCTTGTTATGCCCTTTGAGTGTAGCCATTACAAATGTGCTTACACCCAAACCAACAGCAGCGGGATCAATTACACCATGATAACTTTTGATTACCCCGGCTGTTTCCAGTTTATTCACCCGCTCCAGGGTAGGTGCAGGAGAAAGTCCAATCTCTTTTGCTAATAAGGCATTTGTTATGTTCGAATTTTTTTGAAGCAGCTCGAGAATTTTACGGTCTGTAGCATCCAGCTTAATATTTTTCATATCGGTTCAAAGAGGGTTTGTTTACCAAATAATATTTGGCAAAAATACAGGAAAGGATTGAAAAAATTAGCGGGGCCAGATTTTATTCTGTAACGGATACCCTGTAAACCCTGGTAAAACCCTGATATTTGATTTTTACAAAGTAAATACCAGCACTTAGTCCGTCTGTTGTTATAATGATTGGATTTAAGCCTTCTACCGACTGCATCTGCAGGTTATGTTGCTCCTGCCCCATGCTGTTGAGTACAATAATATTAACAGTACCGGCTTCTTTAGCTATCCAGTCAAGGTGAAAGGATCCAATGGTCGGATTAGGATAGGGCGGAAAAGTAATGAAGGCTTGTTCGACACTGAGACATACTTCATCATCAGCCGGGGTAACATCTTCTACCTCGGCTTCAACACAGAAATAATCAATGCTATTAGATGACGGGAATTCAAACGAAAATACAAAGCGATGCGAAGTATTCGGATTAATGGTTGCACTAACGCGTTCCCTGATTACCTGTCCGGCAATATTCAGTAACAAAGAAGGATTTGTTGTTGGCGTATTGCCATGATTAAAAATCGTAACGGCCGGCTTTAATCCACTTTGAAATTCGATCAACTCCAGTCCGTTTAGCGCAACGTTAATAACCGGAATCACAACGCTAATGGTACGACTGGCTTTATGAAAGCAATTTTGCGCATTGAATGCTGTAAGTTCCGGTTGATACTCACCAAGATCCTGGTAAACAAATGCAGGTGAAACCGCAGTACTGGTGGTGTTATTGGGGTCATGGAAATCCCATTGATAACTGGTTGCACCAACGGATGTATTTGTAAACTGAACATTCAATGGTGCAGCCCCTGCACTTGGTGACGCTGTAAAGCTTGCCTGCGGAGATGCAATAATGTTGACGAGCTTTGAGATCGAATAAACGCATCCTGTCTGGGTTGTATTTGTGAGCATCACATTTACGTTCCCGGTTGTGGGGAAAGTAAAATTCACGGGAGAACCATTGGCCGTTCCCAGTGCACCAAAGCTCCATTGATGTGAGGATAATGGGTCGGAAGTTGCATTCGTTATGTCCGTGAAAGTAGTCTGCTGATTAACACAATTCCTCGCGACAGAAAAATCGGGCGTTAACTTGACAGGAACAACGATTGGTTTGGTAACGGAGCCAATGCAACCGTTGGTTGCTGTAACATTAAGCATTGCACTTGAGTTTCCGGGATTGATAAATGTATGGGTTGGATTTTGAGTAGAATACACAGTAGTTCCAATCGTCCAATTCCAGGATGTAATGGTTGCTGTTGACGTACCTGAAAAATTCACGGGAACATCTTCACATGTTGGGGCACTGCTAAAGTTCACAGTAGGGGTTTGTGAAATTGTAACAGGCATTTCAACCGTTGAAGAACAAAGGAAGTTGGTTGTAACAATTAAAGACACGTTATAGTTTCCTGCATTCGCATACGTATGCTGTGGATTTTTTATCGATGAAGTATTCTGACTGCTTCCCGGGTCACCAAAATTCCATGCCCAACCGTCAACGTTGCTGTCGGGTGGCGTTGGAGTGAGATCATTAAATTGCGTTGGCATGCCATTGCAGGAGAAGGGCGGTAATGCGGCAGCAAAGTTTACCTCGGGTTTCGAATAAATCGGAACCTGTCGGGATGCCTTATTGTTACAACCGATTGCGTTCGAGGCCGTAAGCGTAACAGTATACATTCCGTATTCTTCATAAATATTTTGAGGGTTTGCTTGAGAGGATGTTTGACCATCACCGAAATCCCAGGCATAGCCGGACACTAAGCCAGTGGTTGTATTCGTAAAGTCAACAGCAACGTCTTGGCATTGACCTGTTAAATCAAACGAAACCACCGGGCCTTCAGGAACGTTTGGGTATAGTTGTTCAAGCTGCGAAGTACATCCCGGGATAGATGTCCGCAGCTTAACATTAAAAGATCCTGGTGTGCCGAACGTGGTGGAAAAGTTTCGAGCTGTAGACTCTACTACATCGTTTACTAACCATTCGTAACTTAAATTACCTTCAAACTCATCTACCGTTTCATTTTCAAATTCCAATTCATTGTTAGTACAAACCATCCCGGTTGGAGCTGTAAACAATGCCACCGGTTCATTATAAATGTGCATTGTATCTAAAGAAAAATTCAGGCAGCCATTTGTGCCTGTAACTGAAAGCCTGACTGGAAACACGCCATCATTGGTGTATATGTGTGTAGGGTCTGGATCGATGGACGTTGATGCATCTCCGAAGGACCAATTAAACACATCTACTTCAGATACATCACCCTGTGAATCAAATTGAATTGCTGTGTCAACGCATTTAACATTGCTTGCTGTAAAAGAAATTACCGGAGACATATTGTTCGATACGGTTATCGATTCACTTGATGCACAAACTGAACCGTCTGCGTAACGGACATTCAGGATAACTTCATATGTTCCACTTTGGGTATAAAATATATCAGGATTAATCTCATTGCTGAATCGTTGGTTTACGTCACAAGGGGATGAAACCGTAGCCTGAGAGAATGATCCATTGTCAAATCCTGTTATGAATAATCCATAAGCACCTTCATTTTCATATACATCAAATCCATAGGGATTATAGCTGAAGGCGGGGAATTGCAAATCCTTAAAAACGGCAGTCGAGGCTCCTGCTCGCCAGATCACTGATTGCACCTGACTGCCGGTATAACTCGAAAAGAAAACATGAACATCGGTACCTTCTATCAACGTTCGCACATGGTTATACTCCCCAATCGGAATGGGCACATCACTCGTAATATCGGTGATTTGATCAGGTTCTATATCATCAAAAAGGGAACTGCTTAACGTAACCCGATACAACTTGTTAGATGCTACTGTATATAGGCTCCATTCATCACACAAACGAGCTGAAGCGACTCCATACATAAGTGAACCTCCGGGAAAAGGTGAACTCATTTTTACGTCTGAATCGGTAGGTGTATTGCTTATAGAGTTTCCAAAATTGATCAGTGTAAGGCGATTATCACTGGAATTCGTTACAAACGCCACATATTGATTGTTATCATAAAGAATTTCTATTTCAATGGGGACGTTCAATTTGTTGAACTGACCAATATTTAATCTCTCCCCCTTTGGAATACCCGCGAGAGAGGTTCCCCACGTTAATCGGGTAATTTCATTTCCCTGGTTAGTTACCAATCCGTACCAGGTATTACCCTCTTTAATAATATCAATTCCTTCAGGACTGAAAATTGTATTATCAGGATTACCTAATGAAATAATGGATACCGGAGTATTCGCTGGATTATCGCCCAGATCTAATTGGAATAATTGATTTGTTCTGCTTAGCGCAAACCCAAACCAATGATCATTATCCTCTACTATTTTAATATTTGTTAGTTGGTTGCCTATTGCTCCGCGATACACACTTGAATAGGACCCCTCCAGTTGATTTCCGCAAAAATTCCATTCAATTTCCTCTGCGCCAATTGTACTTGATAATTCCAGTCGTTCGTTGATACAAGCGGTTGCCTGAACATCAAAGTCAATACTCTGACCGTAGAGCGATGCCATAAGCAACAACATGAAGAGTACTAAAACAAGGGTTCTCAGGCTCATTTTCAGGCAATCAGGCGATTATATATTTCCCCGTACTTGTTAATACCGGATGTCAACGAAAAATAACCAACCGATGTTCCCCGTATTGCGTCCGCAGATATCGCTAGTGATTTCAAAGTATGAACAGCTTTTATCAAATTTGCGTGATCAACAGTTTCAACAATCACACAAGCCTTGGAAAAAACGGGCATTGTGCTAATGTCGCCCCACCCTGAATTAACAACAATTGGAATCCCCATCGAGAGCACTTCGGCAATTTTTGTTGCCGATGAGCCGGACTTGGAGAACGTGGTTTTAATGAAACAAACGGATGCATTAAAAAGACTGACGTACGCAGGCATATCTTTCCGAGATACTGTCAACACAATAAAGTCATCGCTTTCCAATACTTTATGTTTGTCGGGTGTAAGGAATAACATTTTTGCCTGAGGTATTTTCTTTTTCACCTGGTTGAAAAAATCCACCATTTCATCGTACAAATACCAAGTCCCCAATGAGCCTACATATCCTAAAACATAATCGTCCGAAGTTAACC
>DASTYM010000104.1:0-7732 GCA_035764995.1 Cyclobacteriaceae bacterium
ATCTGGAGAAGTATTTCGGCGGTCGCGGAATTTTGCTTGGAGGTGTTCCAGGTGTGAAGCCTGCGAAAGTTTTGATTTTAGGAGGCGGTATTGTTGGTGCCAATGCAGCGAAGATTGCGGCAGGTATGGGCGCTGATGTAACCATCATGGATGTTAACCTCACTCGTCTCCGTTATTTGGATGACGTAATGCCTAAGAATGTTCACACGATGGTATCGAACGAATATTCAATTCGTGAGATGGTGAAAGATCACGACTTGATTGTTGGTGCAGTATTGATCCCGGGTGCAAAAGCTCCAATGCTTGTAACAAAAGACATGCTGAAGACGATGAGACCAGGAACTGTATTGGTTGACGTTGCTGTTGACCAGGGTGGTTGTATTGAAACCTGTACCCCTACCACGCACGAAAATCCAACCTTCATTATTGACGATGTAGTTCACTACTGCGTGGCTAATATGCCAGGTGCTGTTCCTTATACTTCTACGCTTGCATTAACGAATGCAACGTTGCCTTATGCGGTTCGCTTAGCCAAAGAAGGCTGGAAAAAAGCTTGTCAGGATAACTCCGAGTTACGCCATGGGCTGAATGTCATTCAGGGAGAAGTTGTCTACAAAGGCGTTGCGGATGCATTTAACCTTCCATTAGTTGACGTTAAAAAGTTTTTATAATTACCTATCAACCTGCCTAACTTAACCCTGACGGTACCGTCAGGGTTTTTTATTGCTCGAATTCGGGAAATGAATTCAATAGCACGATGTCTTTAGCATCAGCTTTGGTTTCGTAGCAAATATGTTTCAGGCCGTTAGAAACGGAAACATATTTTGCGTTTACATCAAAATTGTAAACAGCAACCTGTAAAACGCTTTTTTGATCAAGGTTAACCTCAGGTGATTTGCACTCAATGATCATCCACGCATTTCCTGAGCGGTCATATACCGTTATATCCGACCGCTTTTGAAGTTGATTATACTTAAGTCCGCGCTCAACGCTGATCAGGGATTTCGGGTACTTTAAATGATTAATAAAGTAATTAACCAGGTGTTGGCGAACCCACTCTTCAGGAGTCAGTACGAGGTACTTTTTTCTTATCCCGTCAAAAATCCATATTTTTCCTTCAGATTTTTTGAGGTTTACTTCAAACTCAGGAAGATTAAGCTTCAACATCTCCACAAAATAATTGAAATAATAGAAATGAAAACAAAACAAGACATAGTTCTGAACTGGTTACCACGCTACACCGGAACTCCACTCACTGAATTTGGTGAATACATCCTGCTCACCAACTTTGACAATTACGTTAAGATGTTTGCCGAGCTGCATAACGTTCCAGTGAAAGGTCTGGACAAACCCATGCGCAATGCTACAGCTGAAGGCATAACCATCATCAATTTTGGAATGGGTAGCCCGAATGCTGCAACCGTGATGGATTGCTTAAGCGCCATCCAGCCAAAAGCAGCGCTTTTTCTGGGTAAGTGTGGTGGGTTAAAAGAGAAAAATGATGTGGGCGATTTAATCCTTCCGATCGCGGCTATTCGCGGAGAAGGAACTTCAAATGACTACTTCCCTGCAGAGGTACCAGCCCTTCCATCATTTGCCCTACAAAAAGCGATTTCAACAACCATTCGCGATTACAACCAGGATTACTGGACAGGTACTGTCTTCACCACCAACAGAAGGGTTTGGGAATGGGATGAAGAATTTAAAGACTATCTCAGAAAAATAAGAGCTCAAGCAATTGATATGGAGACGGCTACAATTTTTAGCACAGCGTTCTATAATAAAATTCCCGCTGGTGCTCTTTTATTGGTTTCGGATTCCCCGATGGTTCCAGAAGGTGTAAAAACAGAAGCGAGTGATAAAGTTGTAACCTCTAGTTTTGTTGACCTTCATTTAAAAATCGGTATTGATTCATTGAAGCAATTGATCAACAACGGAATGACAGTGAAGCATTTGAGATATTAATAGAAACAAGCAAGTGAGATCGCGGATCACCCACGACCAACCGCACGACTAGTCCGCGATGACATAATACCAGGGCTAGCATGTAACCCAGATCATTTATTTAGTCATCGCGGGCGGCATGTGTGCGAGGCAGTGCGAGACCCGCGATCTCACACCTCGCTGTTTCGTAACTTGAATTTATAGCGATTTGGTAACCTCACTTTTCTATCAGTCGACCGTAACTTCCAGCTTTTGTTGACCCTCACTTAAAGATCGGCATTGATCGTTGAAGCTGATCAACAACGGAATGATGACAGTGAAGCATTTGAGATATTAATGGCAACAATAGAAACAAGCAAGTGAGATCGTGGATCGCGCGCAAGCTCACCGCACAGTCCGTCCGCGATGACATTACACCGTGCGCGCATATTTGATACATGATTTATGTTAGGTCATCGCGGGCGGGATGAGAGTGAGGTGGCGGGAGACCCGCGATCCCGCCCACACGCCTGCGTAACTTGCATTTAAAGCGATTTCGTTACCCTCACTTTTATATCAGTCGGCCGTAACTCGTGGTTGCCCTTCAGGTATTTTCTGTACGTGATCAACAATCCGGTTAATCCAAGCATAAAGAACACAATCAGCGACAACACAGAATTCTTCATCCCCAATAATTCATCGATATACCCGAACGTAAAAATTCCAATCACAATAGCCACCTTTTCAGTTACATCATAGAAACTGAAGAATGACGCGGTATCGTTGGTTACAGGCATCAATTTGCTATAGGTACTTCTGCTGAGTGATTGTATTCCGCCCATCACCAATCCGACACTCATGGCCAGTGGATAGAAAAATAATTCAACATTTTGACCGTTCTCTTTTAACGTACTCATTACATAGGTTGCCACGCACAGGAAAATCCAGAACAGCACCACTCCCATCAACACGGGAATGTTTCCAAACCGTGCCGATAAGCGTGACATGATAATTGCTCCTGCAACCGCGAGGAGTTGAATTAACACAACCGTAATGATCAATTTATCTTCGGGCAGTCCCAGCATTTTGCTGGCAAACATTGTGGCGGCCAGCATCACAGTTTGAACACCCATGTTGTAAAAGAAAAAAGAAGTAAGGTACCATTTCAGCACACTCAGTTTTCTTACCTGTCGCCACACTTTTCCAAGCTCAATGAATCCTGCTGTAAGAAAACCGTAACTAAATTTCTCTTCGGAGGGTTTACTTGGAGGCAGCCATTTGAAAGTAATCTGCGCAAAACCAATCCACCACAATCCCACCAGCAAAAATGTAATGAGCGGTCCCATAACTTTTGAATTCGGGCCTGACTGGCCAGAGAAGTAGATCACCAATCCAAATCCAACGACCTGCAGAATCACACTTCCGATATAGCCCATGGCATAACCACGTGCGCTTATCTTATCGCGATCTTCCGGAGCAGCAATCTCGGGCAGGTATGAGTTGTAAAAAACCAACCCCCCTGCATAACCAATTACTGCAAAAATGAAACACGCTATACCAAGCCCAACATTCTCTCCGCGAAACCAAAACATTCCAATGCAAGCGAGTCCACCCAGGTACGTAAAGAATTGCATGAATCGTTTTTTGTTCCCCTGGCTATCGGCAATCGATGAAAGTATGGGCAATAAAAGTGCTATCGATAGGTAAGCAAAGGCCAAAGCATAATCATACAATGCTGAGTTCTTAAACACTCTTCCCATGAATGGAACGGTATCTTCACCGTAGGCTGATTTGGTAACAGCTAAAAAGTAAATAGGGAAGAAAGTAGTAGTGATAACCAGGTTATAAACCGAATTAGCCCAATCGAACATACACCAGGCTTTGACTACTTTGGGGTTATTATAGGTTAGTTGCATAGGTTAAGGCTACTATAGAATAAGAACAGTCTGAAAGATAGAAAGCTTTTAGGTAAATCGTGCTTTCAGGCAAAAGGACTTTGCTAAGCCTTAAATTATTGTTTTATTTGCGCCCTTAATTGGAGAGGTGTCCGAGTGGTTGAAGGAGCACGCCTGGAAAGTGTGTATACCTGAAAGGGTATCGCGGGTTCGAATCCCGCTCTCTCCGCACCATCAATTTTCTCATCCTTGTTGGTGTTCTTCAGGCCGACAATAATTCTCCCGCTATCGGGGCTCCAATTTTCTCTTTTACTTTGGTGCTATCGTACTCGCCCAGCAGCAACATGAGCTTGGTTACAGCAGCTTCAGTGGTCATATCCGCACCACTGATCACGCCAATCTTCAAAAGGTCTTTGCTGGTTTCATAGCGGCCCTGGATCACCATACCGCCCGGGCATTGTGAGATGTTAACGATAAGAATTCCTCTATCAATGGCATTCTTTAGCGAATTAATTAACCAGGAAGTGCTGGGGGCATTACCGGAACCATAGGTCTCCAGAATAACAGCTTTTAGCCCGGGAGTTTTTAGAATAGATTCTACTGCTGCCTGTGAAATCCCAGGGAACAGTTTAATGATGGAGATATTGAAATCAAAACTCTTATGAATCTTTAAACCATTAGATGAGTTAACATTTCTAATAAATGCGTGGTTGTAATCGATCTTCACTCCTGCTTTCGCCAGAGGTGGGTAATTTCCTGAGTCAAACGCATCAAATTGCATACTCTCTACTTTCTTGGAACGATTGCCCCGCAAAAGTTCATAATCGAAGTAGATGCACACCTCAGGAACAACAGCTTTTCCGTTTGAACGGGCTGCTGCAATCTCCAGGGCAGTAATTAAATTTTCACGAGCATCTGATCTTGGTTCGCTGATTGGAAGTTGCGCACCTGTTAGAATAACCGGTTTTGTTAGTCCCTCCAACATAAAACTGAGTGCTGAAGCAGTGTAGGCCATCGTATCCGTACCATGAAGGATTACAAACCCGTCTTGATTCTTATAGTGGTCAAAAATGATTTGCGCTAACAACTGCCAATGCGCTGGGTCGATATTCGAAGAATCAATCGGGGTATCAAAAGAAACCACCGTTAACTCGAGCGCCATCGTGCGAAGAGTCGGAAGATGTTCAAGGATCGATGCGAAATCGAATGGGATTAAAACACCATCTTTATCGTGTGCCATACCAAATGTTCCACCGGTATAAACGATCAGGATTTTTGATTTTGTTTTTTCGGATGATGTGTTAACGTGAATCGTTTTTGTATTCATAAGTCAAAATAAAATTCAACCGTCACTTCGAGTAGTAAGAAATTGAGAGCAATACTCAAAATTTGTTCTCCGAGAAGGCCACTGCCTTAGTGCTTCTCCATCGGGAGTGCTTCTAATCACGGGATTTCTCTCCGCCAACTGGCGGAGAGAAATGACCTTATTGAGCAAAGAGTTTAAGTGCATTTTCGGTTGTCGATTTTTTTAGTTCTTCAACAGAAACCTTTTTCAGTTCAGCAACCCGTTCTCCGATTAATGGAATGTACGAGGGTTCATTCCGCTTACCGCGATGCGGTGTCGGTGTAAGATACGGGCTGTCAGTTTCCAATACAATTCGATCCAACGGTATTAAAGGAATCACATTTTCCATCCCGCTTTTTTTGAAGGTTGCTACGCCTCCTATGCCCAGATAAAATCCCAACTTAATCAGTTTATCGGCCTGCGTTTCATTCCCTGTAAAACAGTGGAAAATTCCAGCGAGCGTTCCATCTTGTAAGTCTTCTGCTAATTCAATGGTCTGGTCCATACTCTCACGACAATGAACCACAATCGGCAGTTTATACTTCTTTGCCCAACTCACCTGAATTTTAAAAGCTTCTACCTGCTGATCCCAAAACGTTTTATCCCAATACAAATCAGTTCCCATCTCCCCCACTGCAGCAAACTTTCGCTGAGAGAGCCAATTCTCTACTACATAAAGTTCTTTCTCAAAATCCTTATTAACAGAACAAGGATGCAGGCCCATCATTGGGTAACAGATTTTGGGATATTTGTTTTCCAACTCAAGCATACCGTCAATCGAAGTATGATCGATGTTAGGCATATAGATTTTTCCGATGCCTTTCTCTTCAGCGCGATCCATCATATCAGTGCGATCAGGATCAAACTGATCTGCATAAATATGGGCATGGGTGTCAATCCAGTAGTTCATTTCAATACATCATCCAAAGCTTGCGAAAGCAAATTGCTTTCGGGCGCAATATTACTAAATCCCTTAAAACTGCAGGAAGCTGTAAGCGAAACTTGTAAGTCAAAGTTTTGCTGACTTATCGAATAACATATTCCTTTACTCATCAGGCGTTTTGCCAAGTACTCCTGCTCAGTTTGGCCGGGCGTTGGAATTAGGATACATTTTTTTCCTAATGTAGCCAGGTCCATAATGGTACTGTAACCTGATCTGGAAACGATGGTCCCCGATTGATTCATGACTTGTTCTAACTGATTTGAGTCAAGGAAGTTTACTATTTTAATCGTTGAGTCTTTCTCCCATTTAATTTCATTTTCAATTACCCCCCTGACTAAAATGATCCTTAATGTTAGTTGAGGCAACTGTTTCCTGATAATTTCTTCCAGAATACTTCTTTGAGGTTCGGGGCCAGAAAGGATTACTGCAACATCGTACTTCAGTTCGGTCTGAATTTTTTTAAATCTTGACAGTATTCCGATATACTTCGATGGTTCGTTGGTGATAACCATATCACCGGATAAACTTGCTTCATCAGGCACATCCGGAATCCAAACTTGATTAAATTTTTTTATTAATCGATTGTGAAGACTGTTTGCAAAAGGACGAAACCAGCCAAAACCGCGAGGCATTGGGAGGTTGAGCTGATGACAAATGAAAACTGACCGGACTTGCGTTGACCAACACCCATACCGGTTATCGGAAACCACCAGGTCAAAATTATTTTCATCGACTATTTTCTCTAACTGAGTAAACTCTTGAGCAATTGCATTTCGAATTTTTGATAATTGCCAGAAAATTGATGCAACAACAGAAATGCTTTTTGAGTAATGAACATTGTAAGACACTAGTTCAAAATACCTAAGCTGAGGAAACTCTTTGCGCAATAATAAAAGCGCTGGCCCGCTGGTAGCTATACTAACTTCACAATTCCGTTGCTGGAAAGCTTGAATAATTGGAATGCACCGGGTGGCATGACCCAGTCCCCAGTCGAGAGGCGCTACAAGTACGTGTTTCCTGCTCATACAGGAAGCGCTTTAAAAGTGTAGCCCTGTTCCAGAAAGTGTTCAATATATCGTGGCAAGGCATACATCATGTTTCGCTCCGCTTTCAAACTATCATGAAAAACAATAATTGAACCTGGTCGTGTTACACGAAGTGAGTTCTTTAAACATGATTCGGGAGAAACGTTTTTATCGTAATCAATGGTAAGAACGTCCCACATGATTATTTTGTAATCAGCCAGTGTTTTGATCTGTTTACGTGTAACTCGGCCATACGGAGGACGAAACAATCTCGAAGTTCGAATTTCGAATTTCGAATTTCGAATTTCAAGGTCGCACTGCTTTATATTATCAACATACTTTTCCAGCGAGGTGTCCCACCCGCTGATATGATTGAAAGTGTGGTTTCCGATCGCATGACCATCGTTTACAACTTTCTGAAAAATTTCAGTGTGCTTTCGAATATTATCACCAATACAGAAAAAAGTTGCCTTACAATTAAACTTCTGGAGCGTTTCAAGAACAAACTCGGTTGGGCCGGGAACAGGACCGTCATCAAACGTGAGGAATAATTCTTTTTCCGTAGTATTGATTTTCCAAACCAGGTTCGGGAAGAGCCAGG
>DASTYM010000105.1:0-4114 GCA_035764995.1 Cyclobacteriaceae bacterium
TGCAACACCTGGGTTTTAAGAGAGTCTTGCGCGAATACACAAGACACACCCAGAACTCCTGACAACATGAGGACAATTTTTTTTCTCATAGCATTTTTGCTTTAAAGGGTTTAACACTATGAGCCTTGGAGAAATGAAAAATAAATGGCTGGGCCATTTACTCATTGCCTTTCACCCGAAAGCTCTGACTATTTGATTGGATACTGGCAGGTCTCCTGGCTTTCCCTGCCTGCCGGCAGGCAGGCTCCTTGTTAACGCCTTCCCGTCCTGACAGTAACAATCAGGGCAGTGGCAAAAGAATGTTAACAAGTGCATCCTTCGACTACGTTCAGGATGCTAAGGGATTTACAGTTGCGGGGACAGCCCCCGTATTTCACGGGGTTCCCTTTTAATTTCGCAGAGTTATACACCGTGCGAAAACCAAAATCCGTTGCAAACATACTTAAAAAACATTAAAAACAATTTCACGTATACTTGTGGCATGAAATACCTCTCAGTAATAGCCTGCATCATCTTCTTTGTTGGTTGTAATCCTGAAAAGAAGGAATCTGAAACAACCCGTCTTTCAACCGTTACCTATGCAAAGGGTTTTACGGTTTCACAAATATCAAACGCAAAACTTGTTGAAGTACTGTATCCTTATCAAGGCGCAACTTCAGGATACAAATATTTATTGGTTCCAAAAGGCGAAGAAGTGCCTGCTCATGAAGCAGACACGAAAGTTATTCAAGTACCAATTGAGACGATCGTTTGTACATCAACAACTCACATTCCTTTGCTTGACTATTTAGATGCCACAGACAGGCTCGTAGGATTTCCCACGATGGATTACATCAGCTCAGAAAAAACACGCAAGCGAATTGATGAAGGGAAAATTCAGGAATTGGGAACTGATAAAGGATTGAACATCGAACAAGTAGCTGTTTTAAAACCAAGTTTGGTCATGGGCTACACCATGACCGGTGATTATGGGCAGTTTAGAAAGATTGAGGAGCTGGGTATTCCAGTGGTAATCAATGCGGAATATTTAGAAGAACACCCGTTGGGAAGAGCTGAATGGATCAAATTCATGGCGCTCTTTTTAGGGAAAGAAAAGGAGGCTGATGAAGTGTTTCGGATGATTGAAAAAAATTATCTGACAACAAGAGCACTTGCTGAAAAGGTGGAAAAAAGGCCAACTATCCTGAGTGGAGTCGTTTACAGTGATGCGTGGTTTATGCCCGGTGGACAAAATTATGCTGCCAAACTTTTCAATGATGCGGGTTGCGAATACCTCTGGAGTTCAGATTCAACCAAGGGGTTTTTGCAATTAAGTTTTGAATCGGTTTACGAAAAAGCGCACATGGCTGATTTTTGGATTGGCGTGGGTTCATTTAATACGCTCGATGAAATGAAAAATGCGGATGAGCGTTACACGAAGTTCACCCCCTACCAAACGAAACAAGTGTTTACCTACAACGCTCGCAAGGGCGCGAAAGGAGGAAGTGAATTTTTAGAGTTAGGGTACTTGAGACCCGATATGATTTTGAATGACCTTGTGAAGATTGCTCATCCGGAATTGCTGCCTGAGTATCAATTGTACTTTCATAAGAAGCTGGAGTAACCAACAATTTTCACGCAAAGTCGCAAAGAACGCAAAGAGCACTTGTCGATAGTAATCGGCACAAAAACAAAAAAGCCACTCTTTCAGAATGGCTTTTCATATATCAGTTAGGGAATTAACTACACTTTAATCTCCACATCAACTCCGCTCGGAAGCTCAAGCTTCATTAACGCATCTACAGTTTTCGCGCTGTTTGAGTAGATGTCCACCAAACGCTTGTAGGTGCAAAGCTGGAACTGCTCACGTGACTTCTTGTTAACGTGAGGGGAACGAAGAACTGTGAATACTTCACGCTCTGTAGGTAAAGGAATTGGTCCGCTAACAATTGCACCAGTAGCTTTTACAGCACGTACAATTTTCTCAGATGACTTATCAACCAGGCTGTGGTCGTAAGATTTTAATTTGATTCTGATTTTTTGGTTCATGTTTTTTCGTGGTTAGGAAATCGTCTAAATCCTATTTCTTATTAAATCCTGTTAATCCTTAAATCCGTTAATCCTGATCTATTTTGCGGCAACAGCGCCTTTTACTTCTTCAATTACTTTGTCAGCGAGGTTCTTCGGAACTGGCGAGTAGTGCGAGAACGTAAGTGTTGCCGAAGCACGACCTGAAGTGATCGTTCTCAAGTCAGTTACGTAACCGAACAATTCAGCCAATGGCACATCAGCCTTGATAACCTGTGCTCCACCTCTTGTGTCCATTCCCTTCATCAAACCTCTTCTGCGGTTCAAGTCACCGGTTACAGAACCTGTGTACTCATCAGGAGAGATAACTTCCACACCCATGATTGGCTCAAGCAATTGAGGAGCACACTTACGTGCAGCTTCCTTAAAGCCGATACGGGCAGCCAACTCGAATGACAACGCATCCGAGTCAACATCGTGGTAAGAACCATGGAACAAACGAACTTTCATTGAATCGATCGGGTAACCTGCAAGAGGTCCGTTCGACATTGATTGTTCGAAACCTTTCTGTATAGCAGGGAAGAATTCGCGAGGAATAACACCACCAACGATGTCGTTCACAAACTCCAGACCTGGCTTATCTTCAGGACCCAGTTCACGTGGACTGAGTTCAAATACGATATCAGCGAATTTACCACGACCACCAGTCTGCTTCTTGTAAACCTCTTTGTGTTCAACAGACTTCGTAAGCGCTTCTTTGTAAGCAACCTGAGGAGCTCCCTGGTTGATTTCAACTTTGAATTCGCGCTTCAAACGGTCGATGATAATTTCAAGGTGCAATTCACCCATCCCGCGAAGGATAGTCTGACCAGTTTCCTGATCTGTATTTACACGAAGCGTTGGATCTTCTTCCACCAACTTCGCGATTGCCATACCTAATTTATCAGCATCAGCCTGCTTCTTAGGCTCAATAGCATATCCAATTACAGGCTCAGGGAAGATCATTGACTCAAGAACAACAGGACGCTTCTCATCGCAAAGCGTATCACCAGTCTTGATGTCTTTGAAACCTACTACTGCACCAATATCTCCGCACTGTAATCTTTCGATTTGATTCTGCTTGTTCGCGTGCATTTGGAACACACGAGAAATACGCTCTTTCTGGCCAGAACGTGTGTTCTGAACATAAGAACCTGAATCCAATTTACCTGAGTAAGCACGCACGAAGCAAAGACGACCTACGAATGGGTCAGTTGCAATCTTAAATGCAAGACCTACGAATGGTTCGTTTTCGTTCGGACGAATTTCAACCTCAGCTTCTGTGTCAGGGTTAGTACCAATAATTACATCCTTATCCATCGGTGAAGGAAGAAGTTCCATCACGTAGTCAAGCATGGTTTGTACACCTTTGTTTTTGAATGAAGAACCGCACACCATTGGCACAATGGCCATGTCGATAACGGCCTTGCGAAGAGCATCCAGAATTTCCTGCTCAGTGATTGAGTTAGGATCGTTGAAGAATTTCTCGATCAATGTCTCATCATATTCTGCAACAGCCTCGAGCAATTTCTCGCGGTATTCTGCTACTTCCTCTTTCATTTCGTCAGGAATCGGAATCTCTGTAAAGGTCATCCCTTTATCAGCTTCGTTCCATACGATTGCACGGTTATTTACAAGGTCAACAACGCCTTTGAATTGATCTTCAGCACCGATCGGCAATTGAAGAGCAACCGCTTTGCTGCCTAATTTTTCTTTCACCTGCTTGCAAACGCCCAAAAAGTCAGCACCAGAACGGTCCATTTTGTTAACGAAACCGATACGTGCAACTTTATAGTTGTCAGCTAAGCGCCAGTTTGTTTCTGATTGTGGCTCAACGCCATCCACTGCGCTAAACAAGAACACGAGACCATCCAATACACGCAACGAGCGGTTTACCTCAACGGTAAAGTCAACGTGACCAGGAGTATCGATAATGTTTACGTGGTATTCGTTATTTCTGTACTTCCAAAACACAGTTGTAGCAGCAGAGGTAATTGTGATACCACGCTCCTGCTCTTGTGCCATCCAGTCCATGGTAGCAGCTCCATCGTGCACCTCACCAATCTTG
>DASTYM010000106.1:0-5196 GCA_035764995.1 Cyclobacteriaceae bacterium
GACAATACCGGATGACTTACCAACTAAGCTTGAAAATGAAAATCTCGTTTTTAATAACGTTAATGAAGAATGTGACAAAAGATTAGCAACAACAATTAATTTAAAAAACGGACTACCAAAACAATTTTTCAGGAAGTGTAAGGGTGAATATGGGGACATTTATAGTTTCAGCTCCGAATAAATTACAGGGCAAAAAACTACCGCCAATGCCGCGTTATGCCAGCTTAAAACACACAGTAAATACCAAAATCATTTTCTTAATTTAGCAATGCATGCCTGCTGGCATGTTTTCCGGACAAATTGATATCGTTGATACCAATTTTTGGAAATTTAGGGACAATAAATCCATATTAGTTAAGTAATGCGCGGTAAATCTAAAAGATCGAAGACAACTAAATCCTCTAAGGCGGCTCAATCTTCAGGGAAGAGAAGACTAATTATGCTGATAGTTATAGTTGTTCTGGTTGGAGCATTCCTTTATATAGGCAATCCAGACATCAGAGCAAGAATAGACAGATGGATCGGTATTAATCAGGCAGACTCTCTTCAGCAGAAGTCGGGGTCTGATAAGATTTTGAGTAAATCCAATCCTAAAAAGAAGGCTCCAAAAAAGAATGAGAAAATCCCGAAAGCAATCAAGCCGGACAAGTATGCCCTTATAGACAAGTATGCCAGGGAAACACCAGACAAGTACTCGCATGACAAGGTGATATTAGCAAAGTATCTGCAAAAACCGGCCAAAAACGATATAGAAAAAGCCCGGCTCATTTATACGTGGATAGCTACTCACATCCAATATGACGATGAAGCATTTAATACAGGAAAAGAAAAAAATGAAAGTGCAGCCAGCGTTTTAGCGAGACGAACCACTAATAGTGATGGATTTAGTAATCTCTTTCTGGAACTAGGGCTATTGATGAAGCTTCAAGTGCAGAAGGTTTCCGGTCATACAAAAGGATATGGGTTTCAAAAAGGCGAAAAGTTCTCGTCCAATCACGACTGGAACGCTGTCAAGATTGGTCGCACTTGGCAATTAATTGATGTGACCTGGGGCGGCTCGTATGCCGAGACTACTGACAAGGGACTTAAAAGCACCATGCAATTTGATCCTTACTGGTTTTGTGTTCGGCCTGATGCATTCATCTTTTCCCATTTACCCGAAAACAATAGCTGGCAATTGGCAGGTGAGGTTATATCTCCGAAGCAGTATGGAGACCTTCCATCTCTCAAGGAAAGTTTTTTTAAAATGGGGTTTGATGCCAGGAACGTTTTTCGAAAAGCCATCTCAGGAGAAACCAAAGAATTCGTGGAGACTTTTGATTTAGATTACCCCGTTAATGGAGCTGCGTTGCCCATTACCAAAAAGATATTGCGAGGCACGGAATATAATTTCTTACTTGAATCGGAATATCTGGAAAATGTTATACTTATCGATGACGGGCAACAGGTCGAACTGAAAAGAGAAGGCAATTCATATCAAATGAAGTACATCCCAAGAGGAGAAAAACTTCAGATCGCAGTCAAGGTCAATTCGTTTGATACAAAGTTTTCGATTATAGCAGTTTACGATATTGTAGACGGAGGGACTTAAATGCCCATAACAAATTGTTCCAAGTCGTCATAAACACAACGTTGAGGCTAGCCATGGCACTATTCTGCGGACAGTTTGATCAGTGAACAGTTTGATCAGTGATTTTAAGATTAATTTCGCTGATCGTTTCGGGTCGAAAAATTTTTGCATGGACAGTCTATAGCAATTGAGATAATGGCCAAGAGGACGTTGAAAAATTTCATAACCTTCATTCATCGATTTATCATGGGGCTCAAGCGACCCTCGAAGGAAAGTAACAAGCGTAAACTTGCAAGCCGTGGTGAATTACTTTCGACTTTCATCATTCGGGAAGCCACGATCCAAGATCTTGACGCATTAGCAGCGCTCCACGTAAAAACCTGGCGCGAAACTTATTTGACAGTGGGCTCTTCTCCTACTTTTGGGATTCGTAAAGCGCAATGGGATCAACAATTTAGGGTGAACGATGGAAGTTGGTTTTGCTTTGTTGTTGAAAGTCCATCTGGTGAATTAGTCGGGTTTGCAAAAGGCCAAGCATATAATCATGCAGACCTTCCTGATTTTTCAGGAGAACTCAATAAAATCTACCTCCTTAGGGAATATCAGCGTCTTGGACTTGGACGAAAACTTGTCGGTCAGGTTGCGAAACAGTTTTTAAGTCAAGGCATTTCTAACATGGTGTTATTTGGTGCAGCAGAAAACCCATCCTGTAAATTTCATGAGGCCCTTGGAGGAACACGACTGGTTGCGAAGAACGGAGAATTTCATGGCGGATATTGCTGGAGAGACTTGCAAAAGCTTGCATTGATTGCGTCAACAGAATGAAATCTTAACGGGTCACCTACCCGGCTTAAAAGAAATAAAACTCCGGGATCAACAGTATTCATTTTAGTTTTATCTTACCCGTTGTTTCATCTATATGATAAAGTCTTTCCTGCGCACTAAACACTGGCAACTCTTCATGCTGAGCTTTGGAGTGCCCGTTCTCATTCAGAATTTTTATGATCATGACAGGAATATTTTCGGTAGTTACTGACACTGATTTTCTTGCCTTCAGCTACTTCTTCGATAGATTATCTCAAGATGGAATGAAAATTTATTTCGACTGAACATGAAAGTCCTCATACTGGGAGCCACCGGAAGAACCGGAAAAATTGTCTTACAACGGGCGTTGGAAGAAGGGTATGAGGTGAACTGCCTGGCACGAAACTCAATTCGTATCCGAAAACAAAACAGGCTCACAGTTTTTGAAGGAAATCCGACCAACACTGCTGACCTGGAAAATGCCTTCTCGGATTGTAATGCTGTTATTAGTGTTCTTAACGTCTCAAGAAAATCTGACTTCCCGTGGTCGAAACTAAGAACACCTGAAAATTATCTTTCGGAAACAATGAAAGTATTGATTCCGATAGCAGAAAAAAGAAATGTGAAACGAATTGTAGTGTGTTCAGCCTGGGGTGCAGCCGAAACTAAAAAGGATACTCCAGGATGGTTTAGATGGTTTATTGATCATAGCAACATTGGTGCTGCCTACCGGGATCACGAAAGGCAGGAAAAGTTACTTTCAGATTCGAACCTGGATTGGACGATCGTCCGGCCCGTGGGACTCATTAATTCTACAAAAAATCAGAAGGTGAAAGAATCGTTTGATAATAATCCAAAACCGAATCTGATAATCAGTCGAAAAACTGTAGGTGAGTATTTGATTGCTTGCATGCGAAACAAGGCGCTGATCAAACATTCCGTTGTCATTTCAGCGGAATAGTACAAATTCCCCAATCCCAATCGAGTTTGCTTGTCATTTGCCAGACATAGCTATAACTTAGTTATCAGGTCATCAGTCTGTATAAATTTTAACGCATGCGACTATCCATCCTTTTTCTGCTGGTTTCAATGATAGGTTATGCTCAACCAAAGTCGAGTTCCGGCACTTCGGGAGGCAGGCCCAACATCCTCTACATCATGAGCGATGATCACGATGCAGATGCAATCAGTGCATATAGCAAAAAATTTATTCAAACTCCGAATATCGATAGGCTGGCAAAAGAGGGAATTAAGTTTAACAAAGCCTTTGTGGGGAATTCAATTTGCTCACCAGCACGGGCCACGTTGCTGACAGGACAGCATTCACACAAAAATGGAATCGTAGACAATCAGGTTCGGTTTGATTCAACAAAAGTCACATTGCCTAAACTCATGCAGGCTGCGGGATATCAAACAGCTTTGATTGGAAAATGGCACCTGCACTCCCAGCCTTCCGGCTTCGATTTTTGGAAAATTGTACCCGGACAGGGTTTGTATATGAATCCACGCTTCATTGAGATGTCTGGCAAAACAGTTACGCTGCAAGGATATGCCACCGATGTCATCACCAATGAAGCAATTCAATGGCTTGAAAACCGTGATCAGTCAAAACCGTTTTTATTGTTGCTTCATCACAAGGCTCCGCATCGCAACTTCGTTCCAAAACTCAGTTATTTAGAAATATACCATAGCAAGACATTTCCGGAACCCGAAACCCTTAACAACGATACGACAAATCGTGGCAGCGCGTGGAGAACTCAAACCATGAGCATTTTAAAAGACATGCATTTATGTGCTGATTTAAAAGTTGATCCTGTTTATCTCAATGATATTCCTGAATACAAACCTGACTCTGCCCAAGCTGCCTATTACCACTCCATCATGAATCGGATACCCGAACCCGAGCGAAGCCGGTTCAAAGAGATTTATGCTGAGCGTGGAAAATTATTGCAACAATTAAAACCTCAGGGGAAAGAGTTATTGAAATATAAATATCAATGGTACATGCAGGACTATCTCGCCTGTGTTGCATCAATTGATGAAAATGTAGGACGTATTCTTAATTACCTCGATCAGAAAAAACTGACCAACAACACGGCAGTGATGTACACCAGCGACCAGGGATTTTACCTCGGTGAAAATGGCTGGTTCGATAAACGGTTTGCCTACGATGTGTCGATGCAAACTCCGCTGCTGATGCGCTGGCCCGGACAAATCAAAGCAGGCAGTGTAAACAACACATTGGCCCAAAATATAGACTACGCTCCTACCATCCTCGATATTGCCGGACTACCGGTCCCGACCTGGATGGATGGACTCAGTTTAAAGTCGCTGGTTACAGGAAAACAAAAACAGCTGTCACGTCAGTATCTCTATTACCACTACTATGAATTTGGCAGGGATCATACGGTTATTCCGCATGTAGCGGTCCGTGGCTATGATTACAAACTAATTTACTTTTACACGGTGAATGAATGGGAATTGTATGATCTGAAAGCTGATCCGAATGAGCAGAAAAATTTAATCCAGTCACCAAAGCATCAGAAGATAGTGGAGCAATTAAAAAATGAGCTGAACAAACTACGCGATCATTATAACGATCACGAGGCAGCAGGAGAACTGAAGTAATCGCGTGGAGTTTATTCTCACCAGCATCCTTGCCTTTGTCTCCACCAACGTGGATGATCTTTTTATCCTCACACTTTTCTTTGGCAATAAGAAAAATAAAATCTCCGATATTTTTCTTGGGCAATTTGCCGGAATCATAGCGTTGATCGCTGTCAGTATGGTTGGTTCTTAATATTGGAAATTTTATTGATAGC
>DASTYM010000107.1:0-12173 GCA_035764995.1 Cyclobacteriaceae bacterium
AGGCAACATGCCATATTTGAATTGCGGATGTGGCATTTCTGTGATGGGCTCACCTAAGATTGTTTCGTAAAACTTTTTTGCCCGCGCGAAATCCTTTACCGGGATTTCAAACCAGTTAATTGCATTTATCATGATGTTTGATTTTTAGTTAGTTATGAATAATTGATTCTTCTCTTTTTGATATGGATTGCAGGTTTTTCGTTGCATGCAATCGTGTTATTTTTTTTCAGTGAAATGATCAGGTCATTCCTCAACATAATTCTCCAGGAACTTCCCACCGAATTTAGCTATAAGCTGAGTGCCGATCTCATCTAATGCCAATTTGAAACCCTGTTTGTTGAAATCCAATTGCTCCGAATTAAAATTCTGTGTCCAAGTCAGAATGGTCTTTCCGCCCTTCTCCTCAAAAGTGAGCATCGTGAGGCAATCTGTCAATGCAAAATCATTTGGTTCATCGTCCATAGATGCCCAACCAATGTTTGGTTCATACCATTTTATGGTTGAACGATGTCCTCGAGTTGGTTTGAATTGTTCTGTTTCTTTGAAATAGCAAGTATATTCCTTGCACTTACCGTCCTGAGTAAAAATTGTCTCAACCCTTTCCAAGCCACTACTGTATTCATTCATGCGTCCGGGGTTCCCCACCAAACCCCATACTTGCAGCACGGGCGCATTCAATTCCAGGCGGATACGATTGCGAATTGGGCTTTTTACAAATTGTTGTTGACTCGGAAATTTGACAGATTCTGTCTGCTCCCGATTTTTTGCTGGATTTTGACAGCAAACCAGTGCTACAATGGCAAGTCCAGCTGATATTGATCGTTTCATTTTTTTGAATCTTTTATACAATGTTCGGGACAGCGCGTGACAACACTATGTCAGCAGGCGTAAAAGATTAGATATGAAATTTTCAGCGGTCATGATTTGTCACAGTGAATTGTGCCAGACTCTTTTGTTCTGTTTATTCAGGAGATGCAATACAATTAATAATTAACGCCTGAAGATGAATTGCGCACACCTTTGATCAGAAACCATAGCAAAGCAATGGCATAGCAAAGGGTAGTGGACATCAGGTACGGTCTTATCATAACATAATCGACTCGCTGGAGGAGAACAGCAATGCAACAATCTGCAACATAACCCACTCCACCGATAATCAGCAGAATGCCAATGATCCGTGGCGCGAATCCGGATCGGAAAACCAACATCCCGAAAGGAATGAAACACAACCCAAGAAAAAGCTTGCCCATGCCTGCGCCTGTTGCAAACCGGGGCATTCTCAATAAGAAATAGGCGGCCTCTTGTTGCTGGGCGATATCGAAAGTGGAACGAGCCTCGCTTTTGAGTGTCATAAGCGCTGTGTAATTGAAAACTTCAAAAACAAAGACGGCCGGCACCTGGGCCAGTACCGCAAACAACATCAGGCGCGACAGGTGTTTATCCACCGGCCTGAAGATACGGTAGAACAGCACTACCATAAATACAAAAGTTAAAAAGCCCGTGAGATGGCTGACGATAGACATTCGAAATATGAATTCATTCGCGAGCAGGTTATGAGCTGTCGATACAGGGTTCTGCAGTACAAATATTCTAGAGTGCACATTCGACTCCCATAGTGACAACGGAACGCACACAAAGAAAAATAAGGAGGCGGCCAACCTTGCTGTTCTGCTGGCTTGCCTGCTCTCAGTGAGGTTTGATTGACTAATTGTTTCCATATGATCATGTTGCTTTTAACAAGAGTAGACCTTTCCGGTTTATTAAAAAGCGCCTGTCAACAGACTGCTGAAAGTCATCAACGAACTACGTTGCGATGTCAACCACAAATGCATGAACAGCCAGAGAATATTGATAACTTTCATTCTATTATTATTCAGTGATATGGCAGGTCGTTTCAAAAAGGATCGGTTCATTTTATATTTAACCATTACAGCAGCGTTCCTGATCCATTGGGTTCACAATGATTTAGAATCGAATCCCGGTGAGTTTGGAATAAGCCTGCTGAATAACTTTTGGCAAGTCATATTTGTTGTGGGGATAAACTTATTGTACTTCGAATACGCATTGCCTTTTGTTACTTCCGGGAAAATCAACCGGGCTATCGGTATCCCTTTAAGCATCATTGTTCACCTTGCCGTGTTGGCATTTGGACTATTTGCCTGGCGTAACCTTGGTATATCCTTACATTTCTATAACCCCTTTCGAAATTTTTCTGACGCGGGTGAGGCACTGTCTGCAGCAGTTCGTCTTACACCAGGAGCATTTCTTGTATTCGCGGTATTCAAACTCTTTTTTGATTACACACAATTGAAGTACGAGAGGCAACAAGTGCAGACGGAAAAAAAACAGGCGGAACTGCTTTTCTTGAAATCACAAATCAATCCGCATTTCCTGTTCAACACGCTGAACAATATCTATTCGCTTTCCCAGTATCAACCGAAACTTGTGTCAGAATCAATTCTGCGATTGTCAAAGATGCTCCGCTATATGCTTTATGAAACAAGTCACGAATTCATCACCATTGACAAGGAGATAAAAATTTTAACCGATTATATTGACCTGGAAAAGCTGCGTTACAATGAGACAGTTGCCATTGACTTCAATAGTGAAATCGATGACTTTTCCGAGACGATGCCCCCGCTTTTGCTTATACCCCTTGTTGAAAACGCATTTAAACATGGTGTATCGCAGTTCAGAGGAAAGCGCTTTGTTGATGTAAAATGTTTTCTTCAATTGCGGCAATTAAACTTCGTTGTTAAAAATTCAAGTTATCCAACAACTGATTATCAGGAAACAAAAGAAAACATCGGGCTCTCTAATCTCAGGCGCAGACTTCAATTGCTGTATAAGGATTTTGAGCTGATCACCGTGCAAAAAGATTCTGTTTTTATCGCTACGTTAACGATCAACCTTTCAAGTCATGTCTAAAATAAAATGCATCATTGTTGAAGACGAGCCGCTGGCTAGGCAAATCCTTGAAGGTTATATTTCAAAGGTCCCTTTTCTTGATTTACAAGGATCGTTTGAGGACGCCATTGTCGCAATGGACCATCTTAGAAATCACTCTGTTGACCTCATATTTTTGGACATTCACCTTCCTGAGATAAAGGGAATAGCTTTTCTCAAAACATTGACCAATCCACCTGCGGTGATCATTACAACAGCGTACCATGAGTACGCACTAGAGGGTTATGAACTCAACGCAATTGATTACCTCCTCAAGCCCTTCGAGTTCGAGCGGTTCCTCACCGCAGTTAATAAAATTAAAAAAGATAAACTACCAGAGCAGCCGCCTGCTGATAGTACAAAAGATTACCTGCTCATTAACGTTCAATTAAAGAAAGTAAAAATTTACTTTTCCGAGATACTGTTTATTGAAAGTCAAAAGGAATACGTCAAAATTATAACGGCTGATAACTCCTACGTGACCAGGATGAGCACGCATGAGATTGAGGGTTTATTACCGGTTTCACTTTTTCAGCGGATTCACCGGTCGTTTATCATTGCTATTGATAAGGTACGTTCGTTCAATTCAGAAGCAGTCGAGATAAGTGGAAACAAGATTCCGGTTGGGAGAGGTTATAAACACGTATTGGAAAAATTATGATGGGTGGAATGAAATTGACGGTGCAAAAAGGTGGTGGAGTTTATGCAGCACAGTTTTCAAAGTCGGGACTTCAGGAAAATGCCATCCTGGTTGTGCAACCTTTTCTACTTTCGCAGGCACTTACATTGGCAACACCTGCTTAAAAAAGTAATTTTAAGAATTATTCAAAACATTGTAACGTTTGTGCTATTGATTCTCACCATCGCATTAGGCTTAGGTATAGTTTAATTAATTATGAAAAGATATACACTCATTGTCTGTCTGGTTTTTGTTGCGCATTTCTGTCAAGGTCAGACCTTGCAGGAAATACTGAAACTGGCAGAAGCCAATTACCCTTTATTAAAAGCAAAGGGTTATGAAGTTCAGGCTCGAAAAGACCTGGTGGCATTTGCACAAAGTACCGCGCTACCATCGCTTGAAGCTGCTTATCAATTAAACTATGCTACTTACAACAACATCACTGGTATGGCAGTGGGACAAGGATTTGTTCCCATCAGCGGCCCTCCTTCTTCGAACAATACCTACGATGCGGTTTTCGGAAGTGCAGGTGGCCTGGTATTAAATTGGGAGCCCTTCACTTTTGGTCAGCGGAAATCAAAAGTAAATTCTGCAAAGGCTTATCAGGATTATCAGCAAGCCGACCGGGATCAGGAAATATTTCAACATCAAATCAAAACAGTCAATGCTTACCTCGATGTGGTGATGACATACGAGTTGGTCAAAGTTTATACTAAGAATCTGGAACGTGCAGGGGACAATGTACGAATTGTAAAAGCATTAACACGAAGTGGTTTAAGACCCGGAACCGATACGGCTTTATTCAAAGCTGAGTTATCGAGAGCGAAGATTGAATTGCTTAACTATGAGCGGCTGCATGAAACTCAACAAGCTCTGTTATCGGAATTATTGGGTGGCAGCGAAACCACCTATCGTATCGATAGCAGCTTCTTTAAATCGCTGCCTGCAACTAGTGCAGATACCGCTTCAGCAAATCATCCTTTAATTCGACTCTCTGCAAGCCGGATATTGATTGACCAATTTGAAAGAACCTCACTGCAAAGATCCCTAAACCCTAAACTTTCATTTTGGGGAACAGCTTACGCGCGAGGTTCAGGCATTCGTTATGATGGCCAGGTGAATTCCGAGGATGGTCTTTCTTTCAGCCGTTACAACTACGGAGGAGGACTGGTGCTCAGTGTTCCGTTGCTTCGTTTCACCAATGCACGCCATCAGATTAGCTCGCAGGAATCATTGATCAAATCAGATGAAGAAAAACTCAACCTTGTAAAACTCCAATTGGATAAACAAAACCAGGTTGCCGAGATAACACTGTCCAATGCGCTGAAAATTGCACTGGAGAGCCCATCCTTTTATCAGTCGGCAGAGTTTTCATACAGAACGTTATTGAGCCGCTATCATTCAGGACTTGTAAATTATGCCGACCTGATACAGGCACAGTATGCATTGATAAAATCAGAAGCCGATCTAAAAAAAGCGCACCTCGATGCGTGGAAAGCCTTGCTTTACAAAGCAGCCGTACAGGGTGACATCAACATTTTTCTGAACCAATTGGACTAAGTATTATGAACCTGTTGCTTGGCGCATTACGAAAACCCATTACTGTACTGGTAGCCGTACTGGCGATTCTTTTCTTTTCTGTAATGGCAATACGGAATATGAAGATTGACATTTTCCCAACCCTGGGGTTGCCTACCATCTATGTCGCTCAACCTTATGGCGGATTATCGCCAGAGCAAATGGAAGGACTTGTTACATCCTACTATGAATACCATTTTTTGTATGTAACGGGTGTGAAGTTTGTCGAATCGAAATCCATTCAGGGCGCCACGATCATAAAAGTTCAATTTCAGGAAGATACGGACATGAGCCAGGCGATGGCTGAGATTGTAGGCTATGTAAATCGTTCCCGTGCCTTCATGCCTCCTGGAACTGTGCCTCCGTTCATTACTCGTTTTGATGCGGGTAGCGTTCCGGTCGGTCAGTTAGTGTTTACCTCCAAGACAAGATCACTCGCTGAGATTTCTGACTTAGCATTGTTCAGAGTACGTCCTATGTTCGCAACGCTACCGGGTGTGTCAGCTCCGCCACCTTTCGGAGGGAATCAAAAAACGGTCATCATTAAAGTTGACCCGGAGAAAATCAAGAACTATAAATTATCGCCAGATGAAGTTGTTCAGGCGATTGCAAAAGCAAACACAATTTCTCCTGCGGGGAACGTGCGGATAGGTGATGAGACCGTACTCACTCCGCAAAATACGATTGTCGAAAACATTAAAGAGCTAGAGAATGTGCCCCTCACATTAGGTGCAGGCCCTGCAATTTACGTTCGAGACATAGCTAACGTTCAATTGGGCTCTGATGTAACAACAAGCTATGCGCTTGTTAACGGAAAGCGTTCAGTATATATCCCTGTAACAAAACGATCCACTGCATCCACCTGGGATGTGGTGAAACGCGTGAAAGCAGCGTTGCCTGAAATGCAAGCCGCCATTCCGGAAGACATTGTTGTTACCTATGAGTTTGATCAATCGGGTTATGTCATTAACTCTCTTACGAATTTGGTGTTTGAAGGCGGGCTTGGCGCCATCCTTACCGGATTGATGGTGCTTTTATTTTTGAGTGACCGGAGAAGCGCATTGATTGTGGTGCTTACAATTCCTTTAGCGTTACTAACGGGGGTTACATTCCTTTTCCTTGCCGGGCAAACCATCAATATCATGACACTTGGTGGACTTGCATTGGCGGTCGGTATCCTTGTGGATGAAGGGACAGTTACTATTGAAAACATTCACCGTCATCAGGAATCAGGTAAACCAAAAGCGAGAGCAATCCTGGATGCATGTAAAGAAATTGTCTGGCCGAAACTTTTGATCTTGTTGTGTATTCTTGCTGTATTCGTACCGGCACTCTTCATGACAGGCGTTCCGCGAGGTATGTTCCTTCCGTTGTCATTGTCAGTTGGCTTTGCCATGATTGCCTCGTTTTTTCTTTCGAACACTTTTGTTCCGGTAATGGCCAACTGGATTTTGAAAGACAAAGTCAGTGAACATTCTTCTGTAAGGTTTGAGAGCTTTAGGACCCGCTATCTCTCGCGACTCGATAAACTTTCATCGCGATCTGCACTTACCGTTAACCTTTACGGCTTGATCACAATTGGATTGTTGGTAATACTAATATTATTTATTGGAACGGAAATATTTCCGAAAGTTGATGCCGGACAAGCCGTGGTAAGGTTAAGACTTCCCGTAGGAACGAGAGTTGAACGAACAGAAGAGGTCACGCAAAAAGTTCTAGCACTCGCTGATAGTATTACAGGTAACGAAGTAGAGATCACGTCTGCATTTGTTGGCACGCAGCCTTCAAGCTATCCTGTGAACCTGGTACACCTCTGGACAAGCGGGCCCCATGAAGCCGTGGTAAGAATTAATCTTATGAAGAAAAGTTCGATGGGTATTGAGGATTTTAAGGAACAACTTCGCGAATCGGTTGGTAAGAAACTTCCTTCAATTAAAATCTCATTTGAACCGGGTGATATTGTAGAACAAGTAATCAATTTGGGTTCAACCAATCCGCTAGAGATTGCGATCACCGGAAGAAACCTGGCTCAAACGCGCGTGCTGGCCGAGAAGCTTGAAAAGAAACTTCAGGGTATTTCTTATTTGCGCGATGTACAGATCGCAACTCCGTTAGATTATCCCAGTATCAAGGTTGATATTGATCGTATCAAAGCCGGGCAACTTGGATTAACTGTTGATGAGATCAGCAAATCAACGGTAGCTGCTACGTCCTCCAGTCGCTTTACACAACCAAACTACTGGCTGGACAAAAGTACGGGTACAGCGTATCAGGTACAGGTTGAGTATCCGCAGTATCAAATGAATTCAACCGATGATATTGAACTGATTCCCGTTTCCAGTGATACGCCTGTTTACTTAAGAGATGTTGCCCGGTGGAGTAAACGACTTACACCTGGAGAATACGATCGTCTTAATAAGCAGCGATTTATCACGATTACAGGTAACATTTATAAAAAGGATTTAGGAGCAGCGTTAAAGCAAGTACATAAAGAGATTGCAACTCTTGGCGAATTACCGAAAGGCGTAAAAGTAATGGTAAAAGGTCAGGCAGAACTTTTGAGCGACACCATGTCTTCGTTGCAATCCGGGTTGCTCATTGCCATTGTAGTGATCTTCTTACTACTATCGGTAAACTTTCAATCGTTTCGCCTGTCGCTGGTTACACTTTCAATTGTTCCGGCAGTAGTTGCCGGTTCGTTATTCTTTTTGCTTATTACCGGAAAGACGTTGAACATTCAATCCTACATGGGAATGATCATGGCCGTAGGGGTTGCCATCGCCAATGGAATTTTGTTCATCACGAATGCGGAACAATTCCGTAAACAGGGAAATCCAAACGCCTATCGCGAAGGAGCATTCAACCGACTTCGCCCGATATTAATGACAAGCCTTGCCATGATTGCAGGAATGATCCCAATGTCGTTGGGGATAGGTGAAGGTGGAGACCAGGTTGCTCCTTTAGCCATTGCTGTTATCGGTGGTCTTTTGTTCTCATTGATCAGTACACTTTTACTGCTTCCGCTGATCTATCATCGTGTACAGGGAAGTAAAACCCATACCAGTTCATCACTCGACCCGGATGATAAAGAGAGTCGCTATTACCAACCATTGTGAATTACATATTATGAATAGATTAGTTATCCTTTTTGTCATCGTTGCTCTGGTAAGTTGTACAGATAAAAAGAGCCAGGCACCTCCAACAACCTCTGTTGATTCGGTTCAGGTATTTATACTCCACAAGGCACCTGTAGAGAAAACGCTTTCTCTTCCTGCAGAGCTTCATCCCTGGGAGCGTGCCGAGTTATTTGCGAAAGTGGAGGGTTATGTGCGGGAGTTGAAAGTAGATATTGGAAGTCGAGTAAGGAAGAATGATGTTTTGATTGTCATTGACGCTCCGGAAGTGACGGCAAATTATGCTAAGGCAACTGCAGATTTGCAAGGGGCACAATCAAGATACAATTCCAGCCTGGATACCTACAAGCGAATGGTTGGCGCGGCAAAAGAAAAGGGTGCAGTATCAGATAATGAATTGGAGCGAACCCAAAATCAAATGTTGACCGACAGCGCTGCTTATGAGGCATCAAAGTCTGCTGCGAGCGCCTATGCACAATTAAAAAACTACCTGACCATTCGTGCGGCATTCGATGGCATTATCACTCAGCGCAATGTAGATGCAGGCACGTTGGTTGGCAAAAACGCGACACCGCTGCTTGTATTAGAGAATCTTAGCAAACTAAGAGTGCGTGTTGCTGTTCCTGAAATTTATACTTCGTCTGTTCCGGAATCGACTTCTATAAACTTTACGGTAGACGCTCAACCATCGAAAAAGTATTCGGCAGTATTGGCGCGCAAATCAAACCAGATTGATGCAAAGACCCGCACAGAACGTTGGGAATTTGAAGTGATCAACGTCAACCAAGAACTGAAATCCGGCATGTACGGAAATGCAAGTTTCAATCTTCAGCGAAGTGAACCTTCCTTTGTAGTTCCTTACTCTGCAGTTGTGACTAACACGGAAAGAAGTTTCGTGATCAGAATTCGTGAAGGCAAAGTTGAGTGGGTTGACGTTCGAAGCGGGATCAATACAAAGGATAAGGTCGAGGTTTTTGGCAACTTAGAGGAGAATGATCAGTTGGTAAACAAGGCTAGTGATGAGATTAAGCCAGGCACTGAAGTCAAATTCGTCAGAGTAAAGTAAAATTGATTTATGAAACGTATGACTCTGTTGGTCATGTTTGTTGCAGTTGCCATTACAATATTTCTATTTATAAAACGATCGATTCCTTACAGTGATAGCGCTGAACTCCTGTCGACCGAAATCTCTATTGACAGCATTTGGTCTTTGGGCCCTACAACAGCAGTCTATGACAGAAAATCACAAAAATATTATTGGTTAAAATCCTACACATCTCTTGATCAGTTAGCCCTGGATACTCTTAAGTCGAAGAGAGCGAGAATCCAATACATGAAATTTTTAAAAGGACCGATTGAAAATAGAATTTTCCGGATTGAGGTTGATTCAGTGGTGGTCTTTGATCAGGTTATTGAGCGTTAAAAAAGGAATACTACCTACAAGACATGCAAATGACGTGGCAGTCTGAATTCGTTATGGAATCGACACCTTGACAAAGAACCCGCAACAGTCACTGTGCTCATTGTTCTTTAACTGGGAACGAAAACTATGCGGCAAGACTGTAAATAAAAGAGTCAGCCACGATAGTTAATGCAATACTCGTTCATCCCAACAAGATTACATCATCGCACGAAGTTAATAAAAGGGTGAGCGTAGTTAATTGAACTACGAGTATTTCATTTTTTTGACCCTACCTTAATTTTTTTATGTAGAGTAGTTTCGTTCACGTTTTTTATTTAAAAACTTAAAAGTTAAAAATCATGAAAAAAGAAAAAGCAAATGAGCAGGTTTCTCTTCGGATAGAGGAGCTTGAGGAACGTATTGCTCCAGACGCATTAGGCGTACCCGGTACAAGTGGATCCAACAGTGCGAGCCATCGGGAAGCTGACACTGCGGGCGGCAACTCACAGTCCGCTCCGGCACCTAATAAAGGCTAGTGCCAGTCATTCCATGGAATCAAGTTTTTAAACTTTTTGAAACGGAGAAAGGCCACAGCCGAAACCGAGTGGCCGGTAAAAGCCATCTAGCCGCATCATTAACTTGGTGCGGCTTTTTCTTTTTTATCATTAACTAAAATTTCAGCATAACGTAAAAACCTGATGAGTTTTCATTGGCTTCCTTTTTTAAAGTAAAGCTGAAAGTCGTAAACCACCGAACTGATTTCTGGTGAAGATATAGGGATTTTGCCTCTATACTCTATACAAAGTTTTGCCATTCGGACTTCTATCTTAAAACTTATTGAGTATATTTACTCAGCTTATTGAGTAAATTGTAATTGATGTTTGAAAGGCCTTATATTCAGCAACTTATAAGTCGATTAAATGAACCGAGAACCTTCATCCAGGTCTTGATGGGGCCTAGGCAGGTTGGTAAAAGTACGCTGACGGGGCAACTCCTGGCTAAGCTAAAAATATCTAGTCTATTTATTTCTGCCGATGCAGTTCCAAACACTGGCGATGCCTGGTTAGAGCAACAGTGGGAAACAGCTCGAATGCAATTGAAAGCGTCAGACGCCAGTGACTTTATACTAGCGATTGATGAAATTCAAAAAATTAATAACTGGAGTGAGGTAGTAAAAAAATTGTGGGATGAGGATACACGCAATAATCAGCCGATCAAAGTAATTCTGCTCGGATCATCGCGGCTACTCTTACAACAGGGCCTAACCGAGTCCCTTGCCGGACGATTTGAAACAACCTATATCGGTCACTGGTCTTATGATGAAATGCACAAGGCATTTAAGGTGACGCCAGAACAATACGTTTGGTTCGGTGGATATCCGGGTGCAGCAAATCTGATGAATGATGAAGATCGATGGAAGAAATACGTGAATGATGCCCTCATTGAGACAAGTATTTCCAAGGATATACTCATGCTCACAAGGGTTGACAAACCTGCATTACTTCGTAAACTATTTGAATTGGGATGCTTATATTCAGGACAGATACTTTCCTATACTAAAATAGTTGGGCAACTACAGGATGCAGGTAATACAACAACGTTAGCTCACTACCTTCATTTACTTAAGACAGCTGGTCTATTGGCTGGAATTGAGAAGTACACGGGCGAACAACTTCGTCAACGTTCTTCCAGTCCAAAATTTCAAGTGCATAATACAGCTTTACTTACTGCGCAACAAGGTGCGACATTGGAGGAAGTAAGTTTGAAGCCGGAAGTTTGGGGTCGATGGGTGGAAGCTGCGATTGGAGCGCATTTAGTGAATCATCAGTTGAGTGAGGGATACTCTGTTCATTACTGGAGACATCGAAGTGATGAGGTGGATTTTGTGTTGGAGAGAAAAGGAAAAGTAATTGGGCTTGAGGTTAAAAGTGGAGCAACACAAAAGGCTCGAGGAATGGAGGCATTTAAGAAGCAACATGAACCAGGTAAAGTACTTCTTGTTGGCAATAGTGGAATGCCCTGGCAGGAGTTTTTGAAAGTTTCACCAGTTCAACTTTTTTAAATAAAAGTGAAAACGAAAAACTGACTCAATAGAGGTAATTTCAAAATAATACCAACCACAAAACTTAAAATACCCGCGGAGGTTTTGACTCACCTAAAAAGTTTTACATCATTCAAAGATGTTTTCTGCATTTTAACGACAACCTGTGTTTAGATTTTTTTGTTGCCGCACTTATTACGCTTACCTGAAATTTACGCTGTAATCACACACAACCATTCCGATCAAATAAATGTCTTGATGTCTAAACAACTTAAAACAAATATCTATGAAAAAGAACAGATGGAAATTTTGGACAGTGAGCATGTTAACTTTGTTCACTGTGATGATGGCAGGATGTGATGATGACTCCAATGACGCTGAATCAAATCCTTC
>DASTYM010000108.1:0-4067 GCA_035764995.1 Cyclobacteriaceae bacterium
GGCAGGCCTGAATCCTCATTGATGTTTGCGCAGTTTTCACCTGATGGTTCGAAAGTAGCGTACGTGAGTGAGTACAATATTTATGTTGAGGATCTTGCAAGTGCCTCAATCAAGGCATTAACAACGGATGGTAATCGCAAATTTATTAATGGCACATTCGATTGGGTATACGAAGAAGAATTTGCATGCCGTGATGGAATTCGTTGGAGCCCTGATAGCAAGTCGATAGCCTACTGGCAGTTGGATGCATCCGGGACTCGCGATTATTTCATGATCAACAATACGGATAATGTTTATCCAACCGTGATACCTGTAGAATATCCAAAGGCTGGGCAGGATCCATCTTCCTGTAAAATAGGAGTTGTCGATATTGCTACTGCTAAAACAACGTGGATGAATATCCCCGGTGACCCTCGCCAACATTACATTGTCCGACTTGAATTTATTCCAGGAACCAACGACTTCCTGATTCAGCAGCTCAACCGGAAGCAAAACGAGAGCAAGATTATTCGTTGCCAGGCATTAACGGGGAATGCAACTACCATCAATACAGAAAGTGACAAGGCATGGGTTGATGTATATACACCAACCAGTGTTGAAAATGCCTATGATGTTGACTTTAAACACAATTTCGATTGGTTATCCGGTGGAAAAGAAATTTTATGGCCCAGCGAAAAAGACGGATGGCGTCACTTGTATAGAATTGGGTCAGACGGTAAAAAAGATGTGCTTGTTACAACAGGAAATTTTGATGTGATGGCCGTGAAAAATATTGATGAAAAAAATGGTTTTGTTTATTTCCTGGCCTCACCAACCAATGCAACGCAAAAATATTTGTATCGAACAAAACTTGATGGAAAAGGAAAGGCTGAGCTTGTAACTCCGGCCGGGCTTTCAGGAACACATAATTACGACATATCACCAAATGGAAAGTTTGCTACACATACTTTTTCAAACTCATACACGAAACCTGCAAGTGAGTTAATTAGTTTACCGAAGCATGCTTCGCTTGATGCGGCATCGGGCATTCAATCTAATCTTGCCTCCCTGGAGGAAGAGAAGGTAACGGAATTCTTCAAAGTAAAAACGGAAGATGGAATTGAAATGGATGGGTGGATGGTGAAGCCCAAAAATTTCGACCCCGCAAAAAAATACCCGGTGCTCTTCTATGTGTATACAGAGCCTTGGGGCCAGAATGTAACAGATACGTATGGAGTTTCTCAAAATTACTTGTACGTAGGCGACTCCCGTGAGGACGGATACATTTACATTTCGATTGACAACCGTGGTACACCTGTACCGAAAGGAGCAGCATGGAGAAAATCCATTTACAAAAAAGTGGGTATTGTGAATATTCGCGATCAGGCCATGGCCGCAAAAGAAATTTTAAAATGGCCTTTCGTTGACGCGGAAAGAATTGCAGTATGGGGCTGGAGTGGTGGAGGCTCTGCCACGCTAAACCTCATGTTTCAGTACCCTGAAATTTATAAAACAGGAATTGCCGTTGCGGCTGTAGCCAATCAACTTACCTATGACAATATTTACCAGGAACGTTATATGGGGTTGCCTCAGGAAT
Organism: Cyclobacteriaceae bacterium; assembly: GCA_035764995.1. GTDB lineage: Bacteria > Bacteroidota > Bacteroidia > Cytophagales > Cyclobacteriaceae > UBA2336. The sequence goes on from DASTYM010000108.1 coordinate 1,577, forward strand.
CTATGGAAGATTTTAAAAATGGATCGCCCATGACGTATGCTAAAAACCTTCAGGGAAATCTTTTGTATATCCACGGAACAGGTGATGACAATGTGCATTATCAGAATGCCGAAATGTTGATTAATGAATTGGTCAAATACAATAAGAAATTTCAATTTATGGCTTACCCGAACAGAACGCACAGCATTTCTGAAGGGAAGGGAACCTTTGAGCATCTTGCAGGTCTGTTTACGGATTATTTAAGGGAACATTGTCCTCCGGGAGGAAAGTGAGAGTTATCCGTTTTACCGTCAAAAAAATAATAGCACCTCATCTGGAAAAGCCTGGAAGGTTGCAGGCTTGTACTTTACATTAGGAACCTGAAATCTGAATTTATGAGACATACTATGAAATTATTCTGCGCAGCATTTTTGCTGAGCACCATGGCTTTAGCACAACCCGGTGGCGGTGGCAATACAGCGCCCGCTCCCAAAGATCCGATTGTGGAGGCCATTGTTAAAGAGGCTACTGAAAATTCCCAGCTTCAAAAATTAGCACACGAATTATTGGATGGCATCGGTCCACGTTTAGTGGGTTCTCCCAAGATGCAACAGGCTCATGATTGGGCCGTGAAAAAGTATACCGATTGGGGTATTACTGCCCGCAACGAAAAGTGGGGTGAATGGCGGGGATGGGAGCGGGGCGTTACTCATATCGACATGACTTCACCATGGGTTAAATCTTTGGCCGGAACACAACTTGCCTGGAGCCCCAGCACAAAAGGTAAAACGGTAAGTGGAGATGTTGTTATCCTCCCCGAATTTACTGACTCACTTGCTTTTCAAAAATGGTTGCCAAGTATAAAAGGAAAGTTTGTGATGATTTCTATGAATCAACCAACGGGTCGCAATGACGAGAACTGGGAAAAGCACGGAACGAAAGAGTCTGTTGAAAAAATGAAAAAAGAACGCACAGCCCTCACAGATGCGTGGACGGAGCGTGTGAAGAAAACCGGAAAGACAAACACGACACTTCCTGTTGTATTAGAAAATGCAGGTGCTGCCGGAATTGTGATGAATTATTGGTCACGTTGGTCAGGAGCCAACAAAATTTTCGGAGCGAGAACTAAAAAAGTTCCAACGATAGATTTAATGTTGGAAGATTATGGATTGCTTTATCGTTTGGCGGAATCTGGCAAACCTGTAAAGATCAATGTTCGTGCTGATTCAAAAGAAACAGGCGTTGTACCTACATTCAATACAGTTGGTGAATTGAAAGGAGCTAACCCGAATGAGTATGTCATGCTTTCAGCTCACTTCGATTCATGGGACGGTGGAACCGGTGCTACCGATAACGGAACCGGAACACTCGTGATGATGGAAGCTATGCGCATCCTGAAAAAAGTTTATCCAAATCCGAAGCGTACCATCCTTGTTGGCCACTGGGGAAGTGAAGAACAAGGATTAAACGGTTCTCGTGCTTTTGTAGAAGATCACCCGGAAGTTGTAGCTAATCTCCAGGCATTGTTTAATCAAGACAATGGAACAGGCCGTGTAAGAACCATTACTGGTCAGGGATTTTTACACTCGTATGAATTTATTCAGCGCTGGTTAACAAAAGTTCCTGCTGAATACAAAGCTGATCTTGAAACTACATTCCCAGGAAACCCGGGCGGTGGCGGTTCTGACTTCGCTTCTTTTGTTGCTGTAGGGGCACCTGGATTTTCATTAAGCTCATTAAGTTGGGATTACGGAACCTTTACATGGCACACGAATCTGGATACCTATGATAAAATAGTATTCGATGATGTGCGCACCAATGCCATCATGGCTGCCATTCTCGTGTATCAGGCATGTGAGGATCCAAACAAGACATCACGTGAGAAAAGTGTATTGCCTTTTAACAACAGAACGGGTGAACAAGGGAAATGGCCTGAGCAGCGAAAGGCTACCCGCAAAGGTGGAATGGATTAATAATAGGGTTATTAATAAATGTAAATGTCCTGATGATTATCGTCAGGACATTTTTTTATTGGCCAGCATTGGTTTGAAAAGTCTGTGATTTAACCTTACCAAGCCATTCGTAGAAAGAGTTATTTATTATAATAATCCCTTCTCTTCTAACGTCAATTTAAGCTTTTCGTGGTTGGTCCAGAATTTTGATTCAATCTCATCTAAAACTTTTTTGCATTCTGGCAGGCTATTCATGCTACCTGGTAAGGGATCCTGACGCATAAATAAAATAATCCAGTATTGTACGTTATCTTCCTTTGAAAATCGCTTTAAGTGCTCAAGTGCTTTTTCGGGTTCACCGATAGTGTGGTAATATGCGGACAGGCCCAAATCTCTGTAAAGGGTCTGGTCCTTCTCAATATATTGATGGTAGTCTTCAATAAGAGCGTTTGCTTTTTTTGTATCACCGGCTTTCCTGTACACCAGACCAATATTTAGATTCTCGTGCCGGAAGATATCCAACTTGTAAAAATCACGCAGGTAATTAAATCGTTTGTAAT
>DASTYM010000109.1:0-5135 GCA_035764995.1 Cyclobacteriaceae bacterium
CGGTTGGCAGGAAGACACGATCAGAATTATCCAGATAAAATTTCGAAACTTCATGCTAGTTTATTCTCCCCTCTTTAAGAATTCTTGAAAGTGCGGAACGAGAATTAGAATTAACTCCACCCCTTTTCATAAAGGACATGGTTTCCATTTGCTCGACACGACTTCCTGAAGATGGGACGGTAATGCCGGAGAAATTAGAACAAACACCTCCAACCGTTTGAAAAGTTTGAACAACCTTTAATGAGCTTAGGCTAGTCCAAGGGTTTTTGTTTACCGCTGTATAGGTAGCCTGATATTTGGTATAATTAGCTTCTGGTTCAAGGGCTCCTGCTACCACTTCAGCGAAGATTACTTCAAAATTAAGTGGATCAAGCGTGCCAGAATAATAATTGTAGCATGCACCGAAAGAGGTATTGCCTATTGAAGCCGGGATAAATACAAATTCTCCAGGCGAGGTGCTTTCATCAGCTGAACCAGCTACAAATGTTGATCCGGCTTTCAAAAAGAGATCCATATCTGCATCTCCATTGGCTCCGGGCTCCGGCCAATCAAGTAATACGATCGTTCCATCGTCTTCCTGCAGCACTGTGATTTCAATATCATCGTCATTTGTAATTTCAACAGCGTCACTGTCAACACTCTGGATTTCAATTTCTATTGTTTCATCCTCTTCCAGGAAATAATCGCTGAAAAGTTCTATTTCTATTGTACCCGTAGTTTCACCTTTTGCAATTTCAACTTCCAGGTAGTCATCATTAAGGATTTCATAATCCGGAACATACTGCGATCCTGCAGTTACCACATCAATTGCGGTACCATCCAATGAATATTCGATTGTTATATCTTCCTTAGCGGGTTTGTCAAGTACGAGTTCAATTTCAATAATTCCATCCTCTTCACTTACTGTCACTAATGATTCTGCAAATGAAAGTTTAGCGGGAGGTGCTGGTTCATCATCCTTACACGAAGGCATGACCAATAATATCGAAGTGAATAAAATGGATGCTACATAACTGCTGCGCTTTCTCATAACCGTACATTTAAGATTATAAATTTAACTAAATAGATTTTGTTCTGTTAGTACCTGATCCATTTTTTGATGACCGCATACTTCCCAAATCTTACTGTTACCAGGTAAAGACCGGGCGCTAATGGTGAGGTATTTAGTGATTTTATCAGGTTGCCTTCCGTTTTTTGTACCAGATGTCTTTGTACTTCATTTCCATAACTTGACAGGAGCTGGATCACCACCTCGCCCTGAAAGTCATTTTCCATGGTCACCTGCAGTTGGGAGGTTCCGGGATTAGGGAAAAGCTGCACCTCTTTTTCAACAGACTTATCCTCCACCGCGGTCACATTATCCCGGGTGTAAATGGTGGTTGCTGCCAGTGTATTGCACAATGTCAGGCCTGATCCTGTTGTTTCGTACGTGGTAGTTTGCGTAGGGCGAACGATTAACTGCGGGCCAGAGAAATTATTAACGCTTCCATCACTTGAATCCCAAATGAAAATACTGGCGCCCCGGCCATTGAGAACAACCTCTTCACCCGGATTGATCAGTAATTTTGAAGCCGACACCTGTACAGAAGGGTTCATCCCAACAAAAGGCTCAATTTTCATAGCGATGTTTGCTCCTAACAAGGTAGCATACGGGCTCCAGGTTCCTGCACTATTTTTTATCCACGAAGTTGCATCCAATGCTTCGCCATTTGCAGATGATTGTATAACAACCTCGTCACCCTGAGAATAATCCAATTCAATCCCAACCTGGTAAGGCATATTAAACACTGGTGTCTCCCGGTCAAACACAACTGACGTAACCCGGTCATTGGCAACATCATCAGCAATTTGCTTGAGCAGAACAACTTTTCTTTCAATCACAGAACCTGGTGCATTTTGTGGACCACGGGCATTCCAGACAACCACCGTGAGTGTTGACTCCTCACTCGCAGCATTGACATAACCAAATCGGATATTTACGCCACTCAGGTATTCATACCCTAGAGCATTCTCAAAAAATTCTGAAACAGCTTTTGATTGCAAACTGTTATGGCCGGTCAGATAGCCCGTATAGCTTCCGAAATCTGATAATGGAATTATTGAAGGTGTATAACCAGCTTCAAAATTCGAAGCCGTGTTACACAGCCCTTCTTCCGAAACAGTAATGTAATCAGCCATCTCAAGAGGTGCAGATGCACCAAGTGAATTCGTAGCTACGAGTGTAACCTTATAAATTCCCGGCACGGTGTATTTTACTTTTGGATTTCTGGCCGTAGATGTATTCGGATCACCGCCCTCAAAGGTCCAGTTCCATTGTGTTGGAAAGTTTGTTGACAGATCAGTAAAGGAGGCTTGTCCTCCCAGCAGCACCAATTGCTGATCAACCGTAAAATTTGCTGTAGGAACATCCGCAACAGCCGGACTACATAAGTTTGCAGCGATCAGGGATTGTCTGCGAGGACTAATATCCATCACAGCCCTCATTCTTAATTTCTGTCCTTCGGTGAAAATATTCATGCACGCGTCATTTGAGTAGTCCATATAATTTTGGACCATCGCAGGTGTTGCACTATTACATGCAAGCGAATTCGGGCAACCAGAGCTTGGGCCATTTTGTGTTGGTGTGTCGGCTACAAAATCATCAGCGCACACGCCATCACCCCAAATGTGACGCAGGCCAAGCCAATGACCGGTTTCATGTGACAGCGTTCTGCCTTTATTATAAGGAGCTACCATAACCGGGAAATTTCCTTTATCGATCGAGCCAAACGATTGGTATCGGATTACAACGCCATCCGTAGAGGCCGGGCCGCTTGCAGGAATTCCCACCAAACCTGATTGATCCGGGAACTGGGCATAACCAATCAGGTTAGCATCACTGGCTGCGAACTTGACTGTCCAGATGTTGTAAAAAAGATTTGTATTCCAAATGGTTGTAGGCTTGAGTTGATTCTCAATCTGATCACGAGACCAATCAGCACGATTTCCATCGTAACGATGAATTCCTGGTTCCGCCATAGTGCTGCCATTCTCATCAACCGGTGAAAGGCAAAAGTTAATTTCAATATCGGCCCCCACAGGGTTTGTATTGTAGCCAGGTGTTCCCAGCATCTTTCTGAAATCTTCATTCAAAACTTCAATCTGTGACTGAACCTGCGCCTGGCTAATGTTGGTACCAGTGCCAACTGCTTCACCGTTATGAACTACATGCACAATGATCGGGATACTGATTTCAACCGCATCAATCTTTCCGCTTTTCTGTTGCTGACGAATTGCTTCTACCCTCTTTTGAATGGCAGTCTCCAGCTCATCCAGTGTTCCACGCTGAGGATACCGGGCACGACTGATGCTGTCTTGTTCCATAGTAGCACATGGATCCTGACCATGCTGTGGAAGTTGCTGAGCAATGGTTGACATCACCACCATGAAACACCCTAAAAGAAGAAACCTTTCTCTCATATCAAACCTTAATCTTCATCAATTGCATCAAAATGGACTCGATAACTTCCGGTATTTCCTTCAAAGAAAATTTCCAGCTCCATATCATCATCGTTTATCTCTTTCACGATGAATGGAAGGCTAACATCCGCAAAAATAGGGAGTAACATGGTTAAGGTTGCCGTTCCACTTTGGTATGACCATGAGTCTATGATCAGCGCTGGTTCGGCAGGATCAAAACATCTGCTGGAGCCTGCCCTAAATTCGGTGCGTCTTTCGGGGTTAGCAAAAAATATATACCGATCATCGTTCACACAACCAATTGTAAATCGATCGACAACTTTACCATTTAAGGTTTCCTCAAAAAGTGTCACTTTCCAGGTCTTACTATTTTCACCGGTAAAGAATTTCGAAAATGTGAATGGTTCAGGTGTAATTTCTTCCGAACAGGAGGCAACCCCCAGAATAAGCACTAAACCCACTATTTTAATTATCTTATTCATGTTCATTAATCCGGTTGATACATGATGGTAACTTGCGGCTGGCCATCAAAATCCACCAACGTAATTGTAAAAATAATTTGCCGTGTTATCGGATCGACTACGCCAGTTCCAATAATAGTGGCCAAACTTTCATCAATATTTTCCTCTTCCTGTTGCGGAATAGTGAGCGTATTATCGCCATTATCAACAAATCTCAGGTCCATCTCGATATCGGTATTGAACACTCCAACATTCCAATTTGAAAGCGTATAGATTTCACAATCCTGACTGGTAATCGAAATACCCGGGATGATGGTCGACTCACGACTTCCAATATAAGTTCCGCCTAAAATACAGTCGTCTAAAATCGTGTAGGTAAATTCTTTTCCAATCTCACTCTTACCCTGCCCCACTCCTAATGTCCCTGGAAACACAGTCTCCAAAGTGAAAACAATATCCTGAGAGCGAAGAATATTATTGGAATTGTTGATGAGTTGAAGCTGGATGTAACCAAAATATTCGCCTGCTTCAATTATAACTTCACCGCGCGTGCCGAGAATGATGTAGTCAACATTTTCGCGGGCATCACCGGTGATCTTATAATGAACCGTTATATCCTGATCCATCGCAGGGCCAACCAAATGCACTTCCAATTGAACGATGTCATTGTCACTTTCTTTAGCAAAATCAGTTGATTCCGTAAAGCGAACATGATACGGTCCCGTAAATAAAATGCGTTCAGTTTCGCAACCCGAGATAAATCCAATCACGAGTAAGGTCACAACTTTCAATATGTTTAGTTGAACAGACTTCATTAGTATCCGGGATTTTGATTGCCTTTGAGCGCTGGATTATTCAATATTTCACGCTGTGGTATTGGCCATAATTCATAGGTGTCCTTCCAATTTGATGAAAAAGCAGTCATCACGGCTGAAGCTCTTCCAGTACGAACCAAATCATACCAACGATTGCCCTCAAAGGCTAATTCGTAGACACGCTCTTCTTCAATAATCGAGAGCATTTGATTTTGACTAACCGATGGAACCAATGGTGCATTAGCCCGTGTCCGTAACGCATTAATGTCTTCAAGGGCACTGCCTGTTCCGGTTACATTACCTTGCATCGCTCGTGCTTCAGCCCTGATTAAGTACAATTCGCCCAATCGGAAAACCACCACGTTATTATTATCGGCATCGGCAGTTCCGTATTTTGCTA
>DASTYM010000110.1:0-12704 GCA_035764995.1 Cyclobacteriaceae bacterium
GTTGTGCGGATGTCCGTATGGCCAAGAAGTTCCATGGCCGTTTCCATAGGAACATCGTTGATCAGCAGCACAGTCGTAGCAAAGGTATGACGTGCTGTATGCGTGGTTAGTTTCTTTTTGATCCCACACAGATCAGCGATCTCCTTCAGATAAGCATTGTAGCGCTGATTACTATTCATAGGCAAAAGTCTGTTGTTGGCTTTGCAGTAGTCATGCTTTCTATACTTCTCGATGATCTCTAACGGGATTGGAAGCAATGGGACGTTTTCTGTCGTATCTGTTTTGATACGGGTTCGGATAATCCATTTCTCGCCATCGATGCCAATTGCAATATCATCGTTGGTTAACGCTTCTGCATCTGAGTATGCGTACCCGGTGTAACAGCTAAAGAGATAACAATCTCTGACCTCTTCAAGCCGCTTAACGGTGAATTCTTTTTTGTACAAAGCGTCAAGTTCATCCTGATCGAGGAACTCCCGCTTGACTTTCTTATATGAACATTGGAAGTGTTCAAAAGGGCTTGAGGGTATGTATTCCAGCATCGCCCCATATTTCATCACCTGCTTCAAGTCTTTGGCATACTTCATTGAAGTGTTATGCCCGATCTTTTCAACTGTGCGCAAGTAGTGTTCGAACTCTACGATAAAGTTCAATTTCAGTTCTTCGAGAATAATGTCTGACCTCTTGAACTTATATTTAATAAATGCTTCGCATTTGCCGTAAAGAATTTCGAAACGTTTGTGTCTGCCTTCCGAAAGATCATCTATTTCCTTTCGTTCGGTAAGCTGCTGGTTGAATTGATTGAAAAGTTGGAGGAAGGTTTTCTTGATTTCCTTCACACCCTTGTAGCTGTTCTTCACGTCATCAGCTGTTACAAAATCTTTGGTTGAAAGAAGGATGTTGTAGTGTCTGAGGATGTCCGCTTTGACGAGTGTTAGATAGTCATTGATTGATCTTGACTCGCTAAACTTGTCCAACACCTTGTTGTTTTCAGCATCCCAGAATTTAGGATAAATCTGTTTTTGTGTTGAGCACTCTGCGCGCTTTCCATCAACAGTGATCCTTACCCATATTGGAGCAAGACCCTGCTTTGTTATCCTGGCTTTGTGAAGCCAGAAGAGAATTGAGAATGTTTGATTTAAGTTCATTGCCTTAAAATTTTTTAGGTAACCGAACTCGTGTCTTTTGACGGCAAATGAATCAAATCACGATTGGTGCAGGATGTTGTATTTCAACATCTTACGACACCCTCGGTTACCTATTAACGTAAAAGGAATAGGTCACCGAATAGGTCACCTAGCAGTTGGATTTCGATGTTACTTTTTGGTGGGCTTAAAAGAAAAAAACCGCCCAGAAATTGATTCTGAGCGGCTTTAGTTTCGGATGGTTACTCCTTTGTGATCCCGCTGGGATTCGAACCCAGGACCCTTACATTAAAAGTGTAATGCTCTACCAGCTGAGCTACGGAATCAATTTTTTCCCAATTTTTTTGCTCTACCTCCCGATAGCCATCGGGAGAGCTACGGAATCAATTTTTTCCCAATTTTTTTTTGCTCTACCTCCCGATAGCTATTGGGAGAGCCATACGGAATCATTTTCTTTTTTCTTCCATTCAAAGCCCTTGGATGGGCATTCGAACCTTACAGTTTTGCTGTTTTAGCAGCTTTTCCGTAATTGAGGACGCAAAGGTAACAGAAGGTGAAAAATATGCAAAATTCAGTTTTAAAATTTCTTACATCATTCTCACTAACGGTCTGCCTTTCACATTTGGCACTGGGTCAATCAACAAACAATCCTTTATTGCAGCGTGCCGACTCGCTTTTTCAGCAAAAACGATACACGCAATCATTTGAGATTTACAATACACTATTTGAAAGTCACCGATATTCACCGGCCATGCTTCTGAAAATGGCCTACGTGCAGGAAGGGCTCAATCGCATCTCACAATCAGCGTATTACCTGAATTTATACTACCTCGCCACCCGGGACGAAAGTGCATTATCGAAGCTGGAAGAGCTGGCCGACAAATACAGACTCGAAGGCTATGAACCCAGTCAGCTGGACAAGATGATGTCAATCTATCAACAATACAGGAACCTGATTACACTTTGCCTGATCTCTGCGATTATTTTTCTAATGGTGTTCATGATTGTTCAGCGGCTACGATTTCACTCAAAACCTTATGCCGCTTGGGGCATGTTGATAACGCTGTCTATAATTTTTTTGGTTCACACTAATTTTAGTGAGCGGTATTCAAAGGCCATCATCACCACCAATAACACTTACCTCATGAATGGCCCATCAGCCGGGGCTTCAGTGATTAGCATTGTTCGCGATGGACACCGTGTTCAGGTGCTGGGAAAAGAGGATGTCTGGCTGAAAGTTCAGTGGGGTGATCGCGTGGCGTATATTAAAGAGAGCAATCTGTTGCCGGTGAAGCTTTGAAGCTGATGCTGATATTGGCTGCTAGATACTAGATGCTGGATGCTAGTTGGTGAATGCTAGTTGATGAAATTCGTATGTTAAATATACCAGAAACCAGCATCTAGCATCCAGAATCAAAATCTCAAACTCACAATTCCCTTGTAATCGCGGTTCGAGTACTTAATGTAATAAAAGTATACCCCCACCGGCATCCCATTTCCATACCAACGAAAATCGCGGTTATAACTTTCATAAACCTGCTTCCCCCATCGATCATAAATGCGGATGCTGATAAACTCACCGTAACAATTATCCTCCGGCAGAATGGTAACAAATTCATCGAAAGTCTCATCGTATTGCGCCATGGCAAAAAAATCATTTTTTTCATCTCCATTCGGTGAGAAAACATTGGGTGGAACAAAATGCTCTTCGTCAGGAGGAAGGATGTTTACGATCATGTGAAGCGTGTCGGCCTTATAAAACTTACACTTGTTCAAACTGTCAACCACCATAAAACGAAATTCAAAGGCATTTTTTAATTCAAGGTCTATACTATCGCATTGTAATTCCCATATGAACCGTGAGGCTACTGACCCGATTTTAAAATCGGAAGGAAATTCAACTCCATAGGCAGAGGCATTAAATCCAATGCCACTACTGCGTAGCAAAATTGCTGTGTTGTCGATATCGCTCCCTGTTACGTCCAGGATCAACGGATCGCCATACATTTTTAAATCAACTTCAATCGTATCTGCATTATTGAGAATTGAATTATTGATAACCGGGGGTGTGATTTGGGAGAAGTCAGTAATGGTTAAATTAAATCGCGTTGTGTCAGCATGCTTGATCAGGCAATCATCAATGTCATTCACAATGAAGTATAGCTCAAAGTTTGTTTTTTGAGTGAAATCATAAATATCACATTTGGGATTCCAGCTCAATGTTTTATTCAATGTGCCTGTTTCCTGTCCTGTTAAGTTTCCGGTGAAAGACATCCCAAAATCTTCGAGTGTAAAACCAACCGCCACCAGCCTGTATTGAATCTCATCACCATCCGCATCGATGACTTGTATTGGCCAGCTTTGCATAGCATCACCCTCTTCAATAGTTTCAATAATCTCATCCGAATTGCTGAATGCAGGCACATGATTGGGAGGTGGTTCAATTGTAACCGTAACACGAAGCGTGTCTGTCAGCGGAAGTGCACAAGCATCATCCGAAGCTACAATGCCAATTTGAAATGACCCTGGTTTATAAGGGCATTCCTGCGGAAAGCAAATTCTAAAAAATGCTTCTTCACCGTTCATAATCAAATCAGTCGTGACTGCAGGTAATACTTCGTTGATGTTTTTTTTGAAATCCAATGCAACGGCCTTGATCTTTATATTCTCCTGAAAGTTATCATCCGGACGCAGCGTACTGGGATCAGAAACTTTAACTTCAAAGCAACGGTCTGCGATGGGTACAGTATTCGCAAATGATATGCTGAGTGTTCCGCTTGTGCTGAAGCTCGCTCCACCAAGAGCCTTTCCTTCAATAGAAGGTTTTGGCGGATTAACCACATCAGGGCACCCTCCTGCCTGAACAACTAACATTTGAAAATCGCGCCTTACTTCACCAATCTTGACTCCGTCTCTGAATTCCTGACAGCGCACCGCAAAAACATAAAGCCCTGCATTTTTGGGTGTGACGGTCAGAAACCCATCAGTAGTAATGCTCAAGTTTGTCACCCCGTTCATAATGTTATTCAATCCAAACCCTGGTCTCCAGTTCACAGTAGGATACGGACCTGGTCGGGCCAGTCCGGGTGGATTGGGTAAAGGAAGAGCATCGGCAGTAAATGTATTAAGCGGTGTTACCAGCGAATACACGAGTGAATCTCCGTCATTGTCAACTCCGGCAAAATCCACGTAGTAAGGAATGTAGGGACAAGCAAAATCGTTGAGGGGAGGAAACAAACTTGGAGAGCTATTGATGAACGGCTGACCATTTTTAACAACGGGCGGGAACTCCAGGTAAAATGTTTGTCCGGCAAACTGTGCACCACCCGGTTGTGGGTCGCTAAAAATATTAGTGATACCATAATTTCGGCAACATCTTTCCCAGGCGATGTAATATCCCTCCGGATCAGTATAAACCGCAGAAGATAAGTTTACGGTTGTAGAATAGAGAATTCTGTCCGTGACAATTTCTCCATCAGAGCATTCCAGCTGTGTATATCCAACATCTGTTCTGGAAACAAGTTGGAGAGTGAGCGCATTTAAAATAATTGCGTTGTCACGCTTGCGAAAAATACGAACCGTCACCGGATTGTCGAAGGCATCCGGATCGCCATTGATCTCATCAAAATAGAGGATCAGATTGATCCGATAAGTATTACCGGAGATATACAGGAGTTCAAACTCTCCTCCTACAATGTGGGACGCCTTCGCACAGAAGAACGAAATCAGAAACACAAAAACCCACAGCAGCCTTTTCATATCGTCAGAATACGAAAGATAAGAAAACTACCAAACGCATAAAACACACGTATTTATGTAATTTCGCGCTCGATGAAGAAGGGTGATATTCTTGAAAACATTGTTATCGACAGCATGGCTGCCGAGGGAAAATGTGTGGCACGCGTTAATGGCCTTGTACTGTTCGTTGAGGGCGCAGCCCCGGGCGATGTTGCTGATGTTTCGCTTACGCGGATAAAGTCAAGTTTCCTGGAAGGAAAGGCTGTTGAAATAAAAAAACTTTCCGACAAACGTACTGAACCTTTCTGCTCTCACTTCGGATTGTGCGGGGGTTGCAAATGGCAAAATCTGAATTACGAAACTCAACTCTATTATAAACAACAACAGGTAATCGACAATCTTGAACGATTGGGTGGTCTCTCCCTGCCAGGGATAAAGCCAATCATTGCCTCAGAAAGAGTAAAACACTATCGTAATAAGCTTGAATTCAGTTTTACTTCGTATCGGTGGTTCACAAAAGAAGAAATGGATTCAGGCAAACAACTCAGCAGAAACGGACTGGGCTATCACTTACCAAAAAGTTTTGACAAGGTGTTTGATGTTGATCATTGCTACCTGCAACCCGAACCTTCCGACAGCATACGGTTAGCTATTAAAGAAATTGCGATCCGCGAAAACATTCCCTTCTTCGATACCAAAAGACAGGACGGTTTTTTGAGAACCCTGGGAATTCGCACAGCCCTGCCTACCGGACAGGCAGGCAACACAGGTGAAGTGATGGTGATCCTGCAGGTTACATCTCATCATAAAGAGTGGATCGAAAAAATACTTGGTCATGTTGCCTCATCATTTCCCCAGGTAACCTCCTTGAATTATGTCGTGAATGCAAAGAAGAACGATACCTACGGAGATTTGGAGGTTCATTGCTGGAAAGGAAAACCATACATCACTGAAACGATGACCAAGCCCGATGGCTCAGGAACGTTACAATTCAGGGTCGGGCCAAAATCATTTTACCAAACCAATGCCGAGCAGGCACATGCTTTATATAAGGAGTCATGGAAGTTGGCGGACTTGAAAGGTGATGAACTGGTTTATGACTTATACACTGGCACAGGCACCATTGCCAACTTCGTAGCTGCCCATGCAAAGAAAGTAATTGGATTAGAGTACGTAGGTGCTGCTATCGATGATGCAAAAATCAATTCTCAGGTCAATAACATTACGAACACTGATTTTCACGCTGGTGATATTAAAGATTTACTGGACGATGCGTTCCTTAATAAACACGGACGCCCCGATGTAATCATTACCGATCCTCCACGAGCCGGCATGCACGAAGATGTTTGCAAGATGCTACTGAAAGCTGCACCGGAAAAGATCGTTTACGTAAGCTGCAATCCTGCAACGCAGGCTCGTGACCTGAAAATGCTTTCAGTGAAATACAAGATCATGACTGTTCAACCGGTTGATATGTTTCCGCATACTATGCATGTCGAAAATATTGTGCTGCTTCACCGAATTTAATTTTACAACTAACCGCTACCTAACATTCGTTATCCAACTTTAAGAGAAATTATTTTAAGTTTTTCTTGAATTAAAAATTCTCAATCGCCATACTTGTATACGCGCAACGAAATGGCAACCAGAATTTTCTTCAAAAATTATTTTCAGCCTCTGAATTTATTCAGCAGCATCGCTGTGCTCTTCATTATTGTCCTCATTATTCAAAAACCGGGGCGATGGTGATATAATTTTATAGTGAATCATCAACCGCCTCGACTCGCACTCGGGGCGGTTTTATTTTATAGATACTCAAACAAACTAACAGTTGTTATCATGTACTACACCAAGAACACCACACTCTATCTCAACGGAAAGTTCATTAAAGCAGTAGACGCCACGACAGACTTATACAGTCAAACGTTGCATTATGGTTACGGAGTGTTCGAAGGAATTCGTGCCTACCAAACGATAAACGGAACAAAAATTTTCAAAGCAGTTGAACACTTTGAACGACTTCGTAAGAGTGCTGAACTGGTGAACATTCCTTTCCAGTACGATACTGATGAATTGATTCGTGTCACCTACCAGGTATTGAAGAAAAATAACCTGAGTGATGCCTACATCCGGCCGCTCGTTTACTGTAGCCCAAACATGTCATTGACACAACCCAAAGAAGTATATCTGATGATCTGCGCGTGGGAATGGGGAAAATATCTCGGAGATAATTTACTGAAGCTCTGTACCTCGTCATACCAACGGCCTAACCCTAACTCAGTTAAAGTTGAAGCAAAAGTGACAGGTCACTATGTAAACTCCATTTTGGCAACCAGCGAAGCCAAAGTGCTTGGCTATGATGAAGCACTCATGCTCGACATGAACGGTAACGTAGCAGAAGCACCAGGTGCCAATTTCTTTTTCGAAAAAGATAACGTGCTGTACACTCCCCCACTTGGCCATATTCTTCCTGGCATCACCCGTCAAACAGTTATTAACATTTGCCGTGAGCTTGAAATCCCTGTAAAGGAAAAATCATTTAAGCCAGAATTTCTGGAAGAAGCCGACAGCGCTTTTTTATGCGGTACCGCTGCCGAAGTGATTGGCGTTGAATCAATCGATGCAAAGCCGTTCCGCAAAAAATGGAGCGAAAGTATCGGGGCCGTAATTCAGGAGGCGTATAAGTGCCAGGTGTTGGAGAAGTCGTTTAGTCATGTGATAATTTAGTCATTAGTCATTAGTCATTAGTCATTAGTCATTAGTCATTAGTCATTAGTCAAATACAAAAAAAATTAGTGAACAAATACAGTCGCACCATAACTCAGGATCCAACGCTGCCGGCATCGCAGGCGATGTTGTATGGGATTGGTCTGACTGAAAACGATCTTGCGAAAGCACAGGTGGGGATTGTGAGTACGGGGTTTGATGGCAACACCTGTAACATGCATTTGAATAAACTCGCGCAGGAAGTAAAGACTGCTGTGTGGGACCAGGAGCTTGTTGGATTGATATTCAACACGATTGGCGTGAGTGATGGCATCAGCAATGGCACAGAAGGTATGCGTTACTCATTAGTGAGCCGTGAAGTAATTGCTGATTCAATCGAAATTGTTTGTGGCGCTCAATATTATGATGGATTAATTGCAGTTGTTGGCTGCGATAAAAATATGCCTGGATCGCTCATCGCCATGGGCCGGTTAAATCGCCCGGCCATTATGGTGTATGGCGGAACCATTGCAGGCGGCCACTATAAAGGAAAAGAACTCAACATCGTTTCTGCTTTTGAAGCGCTGGGAGAAAAAATTCAGAACAAGCTTTCAGACGAAGATTACAAAGGCATCATTCAAAATTCTTGTCCGGGTGCAGGTGCGTGTGGTGGGATGTACACCGCGAACACGATGGCTTCTGCTATCGAAGCATTGGGAATGGCATTGCCTTACTCTTCTTCTAATCCAGCCTTGAGCAAGGAAAAATCTGCCGAGTGTACAGAGGCCGGGAAAGCAATTTTCGATCTTCTGCAAAAAGATTTGAAGCCTCGCGATATCATGACCTTCAAAGCATTCGAAAATGCAATTACGGTGGTGATAGTTCTTGGTGGGTCAACCAATGCGGTGTTGCATTTAATTGCGATGGCTAAAAGTGTAGGGGTCAAAATAACACAGGAAGACTTTCAGCGAATCTCCGATAAAACTCCACTCCTCGCAGATCTCAAACCAAGCGGAAAATATTTGATGGAAGCGCTTCACAAAATTGGAGGTGTTCCATCGGTCATGAAATATTTATTGAAGAAAGGATTTCTTCATGGCGATTGTATGACCGTAACCGGAAAAACAATTGCTGAAAACGTGGCAAGTGCTAAAGATTTTGATTTTGAAAAACAGGATGTGATCGTTCCTCTTGAGAAGCCCATCAAAGTGACTGGGCATTTGCAGATTCTGTATGGCAATCTTGCAGAAAAAGGTTCTGTAGCAAAAATCACCGGAAAAGAAGGAGAAAAATTCAAGGGAACCGCTCGCGTTTTCAATGGCGAGTTTGATTTGATCAATGGCATTCAAAATAAAAAAGTAAAAGAAGGCGATGTGGTGGTGATTCGTTATGTCGGTCCGCGTGGTGCACCCGGCATGCCCGAAATGTTGAAGCCAACCTCGATGATCATTGGAGCTGGCTTAGGCAAAACCGTAGCGTTGATCACTGACGGAAGATTTTCCGGGGGCACACATGGTTTTGTCGTAGGACATATCACCCCCGAAGCATTCGATGGCGGACTATTGGCATTGGTAGAAGATGGAGACGTGATTGAAATCGATGTGAAAAAACATGAGATCAATCTCCTGGTTGACGCTCAAACACTCTCACAACGAAAAAAGAATTGGAAACAACCAGCACTCGCTGTAAAAAGCGGGGTACTGAAAAAATATGCACAGCAAGTAAAAACAGCAGCTGATGGATGCGTTACTGACGAAAACTAAAACGGAAACAAAAATTTCCGGATCAGAAGCCTTGCTTCGATGTCTGGTGGCCGAGGGTGTAAACACCATTTTCGGATACCCGGGTGGAGCAATCATGCCGGTGTATGATGCCCTCTATCATTATAGCGACAAACTGAATCACATTCTCGTTCGCCATGAGCAAGGTGCGATTCACGCAGCACAAGGTTATGCGCGCGTCTCTGGAAAAACAGGTGTTGCGTTTGCAACTTCCGGCCCGGGCGCGATGAACCTGGTCACCGGTTTGGGCGATGCCCTGATTGATTCAACACCTGTTGTCTGCATCACCGGACAAGTTGCGGAACACCTCTTAGGCACCGATGCATTTCAGGAAGCAGACGTGATCAACACCACGTTACCGGTTACAAAATGGAACGTACAGATTTCAGAAGCTGCTTCGATTCCCTCGCAGGTCGCAAAAGCCTTTTACATCGCCCGAAGTGGAAGACCAGGCCCGGTACTAATTGACATTACCAAGAATGCGCAGTTTGAAATGATTGACGAGTTTGAATATGAACCGTGCCATCATGTAAGAACCTATTCTCCTAAACCACACCTTGATTTTACAGCGGTCGAAGAAGCTGCCGAACTGATCAACAATGCTCAACGCCCTTACATACTCGCGGGACAAGGAATCCTATTGAGTGATGCTTCACAAGAGTTAATTGCGCTTGCTGAAAAAGCAGGCATACCGGTAGCATCAACATTATTAGGGCTTTCGTGCTTCCCAACCAATCACCCACTGTACGTTGGTTTCTTGGGAATGCACGGAAACTATGGTCCAAATATTCTGACTAACGAATGTGATGTGCTGATTGCCATCGGCATGCGCTTCGATGATCGTGTTACCGGAAATGTGAGCAAGTATGCAAAACAGGCGAAAGTCATACACATTGAAATTGATCAGGCTGAGATCAACAAGATCATCAACGCTGATGTAGCCGTTCATGCTGATGCAAAGGAAGCATTGAGTGCACTAATCCATCGTGTCAAGTCAAACACACATAGTGAGTGGCTGAACAAATTCAGCGATGCCCATCGTAAAGAACACGAGAAGGTAATTCAATTCGATTTCTATCCGGTAACGGAAGGGTTGCGCATGGGCGAAGTTATTCGTGAACTTTCTGAACAAACAAAAGGTGAAGCTATTATCGTAACCGATGTGGGTCAACATCAAATGGTAACATCGCGCTACTATCCTTTTAAAAATCAACGAACCAACGTTACATCAGGAGGTGCAGGTACGATGGGTTTTGCTTTGCCTGCCTCGATGGGTGCTGCGTTGGCACAACCCCAAAAACAGGTTATAGCCATCATTGGCGATGGAGGTTTTCAAATGACCTTGCAGGAATTGGGCACCATTATGCAGTATCGCATTCCCGTTAAGATTTTGTTACTCAATAATAATTTCCTGGGCATGGTGCGCCAGTGGCAGCAATTGTTCTTCCAGGGTCGGTATTCATTCACAGAAATGAAGAATCCGAATTTCGTGGCACTGACAGAATCTTATGACATTCCCGCGAAAAAAGTATCTGACCGCAAAAATCTGAAAGCAGTTATAGACGAAATGTTAAAAGCTGATGGCCCTTTCCTGGTGGAAGCAGTTGTCGAAAAAGAAGAAAATGTATTTCCCATGGTGCCAACCGGTGCCGGGGTTGGTGAAATAATTCTTGAAGCATCATTAAAAGCAACATGACATGAAAAGAGAATTCACAATTGAAGTATTGGCCGATAATAATTTTTCGATTCTCAACCGGATCATTAATGTATTGAACCGTAGGCGTGTTCGCATCAAAAAGCTGATTGCACACGAACGCGAAGATGATTTCCGGAAAGGTGGCGCCACGCTGTTGTTATACACCACCGCAGAGATGATCGAAAAAGTAAAGCATCAGCTGGAAAAACTGATTGAAGTAGAGTCTGCAAAATATTACGAAGGCAGCGAACTTTACTTCGAACTAAGCGAACGCAACAACAAACAAGTTGCCTAAGCAACATAAACACTTTAACACCTTAACACATCAACACTTTAACACCTTAACACATCAACACTTTAACACTTTTCGCACCTAAACACATTCGAAAATGGCACAAATAAATTTTGGAGGAGTAACAGAAGAAGTAGTAACCCGGGAAGAGTTCCCGATGGACAAAGCATTGGAGGTCTTACGGAACGAAACCATTGCAGTGATCGGGTACGGAGTGCAGGGCCCAGCGCAAGCGCTTAACCTTCGTGACAATGGATTCAATGTAATCATCGGACAGCGAAAGGGAAAAACATGGGATAAAGCCGTGAAAGATGGCTGGGTGCCTGGCGAAACACTCTTTGATATTGAGGAAGCTGCCAAACAAGGAACCATCCTGCAATTTCTGCTTTCTGATGCAGGTCAAATTGCATTATGGCCAGTGATAAAACCGTATCTCACGAAAGGTAAGGCTCTATACTTTTCTCACGGATTTGGAATCACGTTCAAGGAACAAACTGGAATCGTTCCGCCTGCCGATGTTGATGTAATCCTGGCTGCTCCGAAAGGCTCAGGGACATCTGTTCGCAGGTTGTTTCTGCAGGGCAAAGGTATCAACTCAAGCTACGCAGTATTTCAGGATGCCAGCGGAAAAGCAACACAAAAAGCAATTGCGCTCGGTATTGGAGTAGGATCGGGCTATTTATTCAAGACTGATTTCAAAAAAGAAGTTTACTCTGATTTGGCCGGTGAGCGCGGAACCCTCATGGGTGCGATTGCCGGAATTTTTGAAGCACAATATGAAGTGCTTCGCGCCAATGGCCACTCTCCCTCTGAAGCATTCAATGAAACAGTCGAAGAACTCACACAAAGCCTCATGCCGCTGGTTGCAGAAAACGGAATGGACTGGATGTATGCGAACTGTTCAACAACCGCACAACGTGGTGCGCTCGACTGGAAGAAAAAATTCAAAGCTGCCACGCTTCCTGTTTTCCAGGAATTATATAAAAGTGTTGCCACAGGAAAAGAATCACAACGTGTGATCGAAACTTGCAGTAAACCCGATTATCGCGAAAAGCTTCAGGAGGAATTGAAAGAACTCCGCGAAAGTGAGTTGTGGCAGGCAGGAGCAGCAGTACGGGCATTGCGTCCTGAAAAACAACAAGTGGAAGTTAGCATGATCAACCAGTAAGCAGTAGGCAATCCTCAGTAGGCAAACCTATGATAGAACTAAAACATACCATAGACATCAATGCTTCCTACGAAGAGCTAAAAAACGTAGTATTCAAAACTCCGTTGCAGTTTCACCGTAAGCTCTCCGAAAAATTTACGTGTGAAGTGTACCTGAAGCGTGAGGATTTACAAGTGGT
>DASTYM010000111.1:0-3321 GCA_035764995.1 Cyclobacteriaceae bacterium
ACTTCCTTTAATATCCATCCCTAAAACTTTTTTGGGAACAAGAAATCATAATGTAACTACAAACAACAAAGAGGGAATAATATGAAAGTATATAAAACATCATCCGGTATTCTCATTGAAAATGAAGATAAATTTTTTCTCTACCAGGAGGATTGGGATAGGTTTATAAACAACGATGAACTGCCGGGTAAACTTTCGCAAATCGTATCTACAAATGCCCCTATCAGTAATGCAGCTGAGCTGATCAAAAACTCTCTACTTGCTCCCATCGGTAATCAGGAGCTATGGGCTTGTGGTGTAACCTATCTTAGAAGCAAAGTTGGAAGGCAGGAAGAATCAAAAACCGCTGGAGGTGGAGATTTCTACGCACGCGTGTATGAAGCTGAAAGGCCTGAAGTATTTTTCAAAGCAACCGCTCACCGGGTTGTTGGTCCTGGTGGCAGTGTAAAAATCAGAAAAGATTCAACATGGGATGTACCTGAACCCGAACTCACGCTCATGGTAACCTCCTCAGGAAAAATTATAGGTTATACGATTGGCAATGATATGAGCAGCAGAAGCATAGAAGGTGAAAATCCGCTTTACCTGCCTCAGGCAAAAACGTACGATGGCTGCGCAGCACTGGGCCCTTGTATTTACATCGCCAATACACTTAGTCCAACCACATCCATTGAACTTGAGATTTTACGAAACAACAAAATGGTATTCTCCGATACGATTGCCATTAGCCAGATGAAAAGATCCCTGAAAGAGCTCGCCTCATTTGTTTTTAGGGAATGCTCCTTTCCAAATGGGTGTCTTATCATGACCGGAACGGGTATTGTTCCCTCCAGTGATTTCACCCTCAAGTCAAGTGATGAAATCAGAATAACGATTGATGGTATTGGGACACTGATAAACTATGTTCACTGATGCTTCAGGTTTACAGCTTGAACGCCTGGCAAAGTTGCAGACTCACCGAATAATTGCAGCGGTGCCTGATTTGATGTAACAATCCACTTCTGTGTGTTTCCCATTTGAATTTTCGCAATTGATTTGGCATCTGACCGAACGCAAAATCCGCTCTTCTTTGGTGGCACAATTTCAAACGTTCCATCACCCTTGCCTAACGCACAAGCGCCAATGCCTGCATCATAGTAGCCAGAAAGTGCTTCTTCCGAAAAAGAATTACCTACAGCAAGAAAATCCGGATAGCTATCTCCATTTAAATTGCAGACTGAAAAAGCATTAATAGGACTAACCTGTATGCTCAAGGGCAACGCGTGAAGTGAGAAATCTCCATTGCCAAGATTCTTTATATAACATGATTCGAAATAGTCAGCACGTTTAACGACCATATCCTTCTCACCAAGGAAAGTAATTATTTCTGACATCTCAATTTGTCCGTAGGTTGAATACGTTTTCAGTAATTTCCGTAGCGCTACGATCTGTTCGGTCATTGTCTCCCGATAGTGAACCGGGTACTCTTTTCCTTGAATATAACGCGAGATAATCGGATCTATCGAGCCATTGTGGTCAAAGTCTTTTGCGTAAATTGATACAGGTTCATTCTCACTTGCCTGAAGCACAGAATTGCGTCCTAAGTTGCCGGCCAGGTAGTCAGAATCTCCGTCATTATCAAAGTCTCCTTCAGCCAGACTGCTCCACCATCCTGTTTTCAACTCCTTTGCTTTTCTAAAATAGCCCTGATCATTTTTAAAGATTGTTATCGGCATCCATTCGCCCGCCACAATCAGGTCCACCCAACCATCCTTATCAAAGTCACTGAATATTGCACAGGTCACCATACCAACAGAATCCAGGCCCTCACTCACTGATGTAGTTATATCGTCAAATTTACCTTTACCATTGTTGCGTAACACATAACTTCTTGGTGATAACGGATATGACATGGGTATTACTCTTCCTCCCACAAATAAATCCAAATCACCGTCCTTATCGAAGTCTGACATTGTTACACAACTTCCACTACTTTCTATCTTTGGTAACGCTTCTTCATCAAGGGTAAATTTCCCATTACCATTGTTTTTATAAAGCCTATCCTGATATTTTGATATGTCTCTTCCAAATTCACTGCTTCCACTTACACAATACAAATCTAAGTCCCCATCATTATCGGCATCAAACAAACATAATCCCACATCCTCAGATTGTTTTGTTGCAAGCGAATCAACTCGAAACTTTCCGCCTGCTTCCTGAATGAAAACTTTCGCTCTTTGATGTGCAGGGCCACCTACAATGAAATCATCCATGCCATCACTATTTACATCTCCAACAGCAAGCCCGGGTCCTTGCTGCGAGAACTTATGGGGAATTGTAGGTTGTCCATATTTAAAATCTACGTATTCTTCTTCGGGCTGAATCATAAAGGGAACAGAAACATCCATCGTCAGTAATGGAGTATTTTTTGATGGCTTACGCTTAAAGCCTGACTTAGCATCAGTAGCGTTAATGGTTATAAAAGAGTTGACTGAAATCTCGCGCATTACCTCGTATCGCTCTTCGGGCCAGAGCACCACAACAGAATCAATATTTTGAGCCGCACCTAATCCGAAGTGCATGATTGGGTCTACACTTGACAGATAACCCCGTTGAAGTTGTTGTTCTGCATAAAGCACTTGGGTATTTGCGTACACCCAAACCTTGGTTCCTATTCCTTGTGGGTTTCCTCCTGTTCCGTTAAACTTTATTCGGAGGAAATTAACACCTTGCCGGGATTTCTGATTGATGGTGTTCTCATAGATCTGTGCCGTTCCATTAATGTTATTGAGGACTATCTCAAGATCACCATCATTGTCCAGATCGGCATAAGCCGCGCCCGTTGAATAAGCTTTTTCATAAAGACCCCAATTGCCGGCTAAATTCGTAAACTGGAAATCACCTTGATTGTGAAAAAGAAAATTAGGCTTAAACACTCCTTTTAATTCACGAATTGCTTTTGAAGCCTTTTGCTCTTTCAGTTCTTTCGCTCCGAACATCGAAGCATCTTTGCTATAAGTCACAAAATCAAGATCTGTGATATCTTTTGGATAACCATTAGAAATGAAAATGTCACGTAACCCATCATTATCAAAATCTGCTAAAAGTGGCGACCAACTCCAGTCGGTTGCATAAATTCCACTTAAATAACCGATATCACTAAACGTGTTGTTTCCATTATTCCGTTGGAAGACATTTCGAATGTATTGAGGCTGGTATTTCATTCTCAGGCTATTCATGAATCGATCATAACCTGTGTTTGAAAACATCGTTTTTTGACGCAAATTATCGTCTGGCATCATATCCACCACGACCAAATCGTTTAAGCCATCATTGTTAAGA
>DASTYM010000112.1:0-4475 GCA_035764995.1 Cyclobacteriaceae bacterium
TGTCTTTCCTTTTCTTCACGATCGGCAGATAGCTTTCTATAAAACTGTTTCCATTTGTCTGAGCAAACTCTTTCCAAAATTCCAGCGAATGCTCTTCTGTTCCTCGACAATGATCAAAGAAGATACCGCCAATGCCTCTTCGTTCGCCCTCCCGGTGATGATTGCAAAAATAGTTGTCGCACTGCTCTTTAAAGGCAGGATAGAGCTTAGGATCAAACTTATCGCAACATGATTTTTGAACGCTGTGAAAGTGAATGGCATCCTCGTCAAAAAGATAGTAAGGCGTTAAATCTGTGCCACCACCGAACCACGAGTCGGTTACATTTCCACCATGATCATACACCTCAAAGTAACGCCAGTTGGCATGCACGGTTGGAACAAACGGATTTATCGGATGGATAACAAGTGATAACCCACAGGCAAAAAAACTTTCGCCTTGTGCCTTCAATTGTTGAGCTGCTAACTGTGGCAACGCACCGTGAACAACAGAGATATTCACTCCTCCTTTTTCAAAAACATTTCCATTGCTGATTACTCTGCTCTCGCCACCACCGCCACCCGGCCGTTCCCACGAATCTTTCATAAAGCGAGCCCTTCCATCCACCTGCTCAAGTGCTTCGCAAATGTTGTTTTGCAACGATTTTATATGCGAAGTAAAACGATCCTTAATCAATGGTAACTGACTCATATTCTTTCACTGCGTTTACAAAAGCTTTAGCATGCTCAACAGGAACGTTGGGCGTAATGCCATGTCCAAGATTGGCGATGTACCCCTTCACACCAAAAGCATCAATCATGTTGTGAACAGCTTTTTTAATTTCAGAAGTTTGCAATAACAATTTTCCAGGATCAAAATTACCCTGAAGAGCAACCCGGTTTTGTGTCTCGGTGCGTGCAACTTGCGGGTCAATCGTCCAGTCGAGCCCTAAGCACGAAATTCCACTAAGTCTGGATAATTTATGAAGCGCATAATTGCTGCCCTTCGGAAATAAAATGACTGGAACATACGGTGCTAATGCATCGGCAATCTGTGCAAGGTAAGGCGTACAAAACGTATCAAAATCTTCGGGGCTGAGTAAGCCACTCCAACTGTCGAAAATTTGAACAACATCGGCACCTGCTTTTGCCTGTCCAATCAGGTATTGAATAGTGGCATCGGTAATTTTTTGTAACAACTGTGCTGCCAGTTGTGGCTGGGTAAAACAAAATGCCTTTGCTTTTTCAAAACCCTTGCTACCCTTTCCCTCAACCATGTAGCAAAGCAATGTGAAAGGAGCTCCTGCAAAGCCAATCAGCGGAACGCGTTGGTTGAGTTCACGCTTTGTTAAGCTCAATGCATCGAAAACATATTTCAGATTATCAGTAACATCAACGTTCAGTTTGAATATATCGTCACTGGTCTTAATTGTTTTAGGAAGTAATGGACCCTTACCTTCTTCCATTAACACTTCCATTCCCATGGCTTGCGGAATGACAAGGATGTCTGAAAAAATAATGGCTGCGTCCACACCCACAATATCTACAGGCTGAAGTGTGATGGCACAGGCCAATTCCGGTGTTTGCACGCGCGTGAAGAAATCATATTTTTCACGAAGCTTGATGTATTCAGGCAGGTAACGACCAGCCTGGCGCATCATCCAAACAGGAGGCCGCGAAACTTCTTCCTGGCGTAATGCTTTCAGCAGTAAATCATTTTTGAGCATGAGCAGTCGATTTTAAAAAGTAGTCATTCAATAAACTCAGCATGGCTTCCTCGGTTGGAGCCTCGCATGTATAAATCACTCCAAAGTCTTTTTGTCTGGCGTAGTGAGAAGTTGTTTGTCCGATACAAAAGCAGGGTGCATTTGAAACCGGATTCTTCAGAAGAAAACTATCGACAGCGCTCGGACTAAAAAACACAATGCCGTCAAAAGGCCGGGTAATTAAAATGGGCGTTAGTTCGGTGCGATAAACAATTAGTTCTTTTATCTCAACACCGGCATTTCGCAACGTTTGCGCCAACTCATTGCGCCTCAGGTTTCCTGCTACGTGTGTAATGATCTTAATGGTGGGATGCTTTAGAATTTCGTGAGCCAGCGCTTGTGCGTCTGATGCAGTGCCAGTCACCATCAAGCCTGAACGCAGCGCAAGATCTTTTGTAGCCCCGGCAATACAGAAAATAGAAAAATTTGATTTCTTCAGACTGAAGCAATTGATCATTTCAATAAATGCCTGCACACCCATTTTACTGGTAAGAACGATCGATGGCGCAATATCCCATGAATCAAGATGAGCAGGAATTTCAATTGTTTTCTGTATAAAATCGTGATGAGAAAATTCCCAATTTAAGCGCTCCTCTCCGGGCATTTTCTTTTCGCGCGTTATCACAATATGTGGGCGGTAGCTCATGATCGTTTGAATGTTTTGATCATTACTTCAGCGCCTTGTGAAAGAATTTTCTTTGCTGCTAATTGACCGGCATGCTGTGCTTCATCCCTGGCGAAACTTAACTGAACCTCACATTTCTGTTTTGCATCAAGGCTCATGATGTTGCCGTGGAAACGAATATCGTCACCTTCCATGAAGGCATATGCGGCAATAGGAACCGAACAACCACCATGAAGGACTGCCAGAAAATCACGCTCGATGCTGATACAAATTTCTGTCTCCTGGTGATTGATGGCCCGACAGGCTTCCAGAGCAAATGAATCGTTCTCGCGGCACACGATGCCAATCGCACCTTGAGCGGGTGAGGGCAACATCCAATCCAGTGTGATGAATGCATTGCTGGTCACCCGTAATCGTTCTAACGCGGCCTGCGCAAAAATGGCTCCTTGCCACCCCGAAGAATCCAGTTTGCTTAAACGTGTTTGAATATTTCCGCGCAAACTTTCCGTTTGATGTTCAGGATAACGGTTCAACCATTGCAGCTTTCTCCGCAGACTGCTGGTTGCGATAATGTTCGTAGCTGAAAAATCCAATACGGATTGTCCTTTCGGGAGTACCAGGCAATCGAATGGTGTAGCTCGCGGGAGGGTGGCAGATAAAGTCAGGCCCTTCGCTTGTCGGGTTGGCACATCCTTAGTTGAGTGAACAGCCAGGTCGATCCTGCTTTCAAGCAAGGCTACATCCAACGTCTTTGTAAAAATCCCCTGGATACCCATCTCATACAGCGGAGTCACCAAATCAACATCCCCATCGGAGGTTATTTCAATAATTTCTGTGTCGATGTTAATTTGTTGTAAGGCCTCCTGAACTGCTTTTGCCTGATAGATAGCCAGGGCACTATGACGGGTGCCGATACGTAAACGATTTGAACGGGTCATTTCTCTATGGTAATAATTTCATTCAACGTTTCTATCACAGAGCAGCCTCGGTAGCCCTCAACACGAAATCGCTTAACTAATTCTTTAAATGGCTTCTCAATTGTTTCATTGATTAGACCAACCGGGTGACCTATGTAACCAAGTTTCTCTTTATAGCCTGCTAAAATTCGGCTTTGACTGAAAACCAATTGCCACTCCAACAACTTGTTGATATAATCTTCAAGAATCTGTTCGGCTTCGTGTATTTCCAAATGGCGTTGTGATAGCCACTGGTTATGGAAAGCTGAGATGTCGTCAACCGAAAACAATTGGACGTGAGGAATGTTTTTGACAAGGGGATTCACAGCTTGCGGCACACTTAAGTCAAGCAGGAGTTTATGGACTGATGCCTGCAAATGTTCAGGGTGAATCAGGTATTCTTCAAGCCCGACTGTTGTAATGATTAGGTCATAGTCAGCTAATTCTGACTGAAAATTTTGAAAGGGTATTACAGTTCCATTAATTTCATCAGCGAGGCTCTGAGCCCTTTCGTGCGTACGATTCGTAAGGCCTATCTTACAGTCCGTGAAATAATGTCTAAGATTACGCGCTACTGCTGACCCAAAATCACCCGTGCCGATCACCAAGGCTTTATGGATTGGTTGCTCCAGTCGCTTGTGCCTGAGCCACTCAACAGTAGCATAGCTTACTGAATATTTTCCGCTACTTAAATTGGTTTGTGTTTTAATTTTTTTTGAGGCTTGAAAGGAGAAATTTGAAATACGATCGATAATGGTTCCAGCCAACCCCAGGTTTCGTGACTCATCCAACGCTGATTTTACCTGGGAAACAATTTCGTAATCGCCAATGATTTGCGAATCAAGCCCGGCAACTACACGAAAGAAATGACGAACAGCTTCAATACCCGAATCAAAATAAAAATAACCCAAGTCGGCAGATTCTATCGGCAGGAGTTCAAAAACAAATTTTTTCAACTCATGAATGGTTGCACTTGTGTAGAACTCAGTTCGGTTACAAGTCGAGAGAACCAGGAAATCATAAAATCCCTTTTGTGCTGCGAGTTCGTATGCTCGCTGTACCATAGGCCTGGTGAGTGCAAATCGACTGCGGGTTTTAACATCAGCTTTAGAAAAGTTCGTCCCCAACAAAGACCAGTTGCTGATATGCCTC
>DASTYM010000113.1:0-3782 GCA_035764995.1 Cyclobacteriaceae bacterium
TCAATAGCTATAGGAACTGCACGAAAAGTTATTCAACGCCTTATTAAATTATCCAGCGCTTTTTGAGTTTTACTAATTTTTCCCATCTTTCGTTTCCCCCCAATTATACAACAGTTCTCCCCGGACCATACAACATCCAAGTAATGGCTTGACATTTCAAATTTAAAATGATGGCCGGTGCATACATGTATTTTAGCCCAAACCTTATGCCTCTTTTTTTTGATCGAAGTTTTATCGTTTCAGTGGCCCTGGTATTTTATTCCTCATTTACGATAGGCCAAATTTCAATTTCGTCTGATGGCTTTCAATACACGCAAGACTTCAGTTCCCTTGTCTCCGTGGGAACAGACATTGCATGGGTGAACGGGACCACCTTAGATAGTTGGTATGCCACTAACGCCAGTGGTTATCTGGTTACGTACAGCGCGGGTACCGGAACCTCTGGCACAACAGGAGTATGGAGTTACGGAACCAACGCAGACCGCGCGTTAGGCTCCATAGCTCAAGATGCATCTGGTGACATAGCATATGGCGTTTTATTTGAAAACAACAGCGGGGTTGTGATAAACTCAATCGTTCTTTCATTAAGAGCCGAGCAGTGGAGAAAAGTGCTCACGTCAACAAAAGGCTACCAACGAGTGCAGGTGGGTTATAAAATTGCGGACAACATAGACCTTACATACACAGCATTATTAGCTAATTCTTTTACTGAGGTGCCGGAGGGCTACATGATTTCGCGCGACACGGTCTCCACCGTTAGCCTGCCGGTTGATGGTAATGCTGTGGGCAATTTCGCTAACCTAACCGTGACGTTTCCGGTTTCATTAAGCATAGGGCAACAAATATTTCTTCGGTTTTACGATTCCAACGTTAGCGGTGTTGATGTCGCTTTGGCCGTTGATGATCTTCAGGTAACTTTTTCTTCGGCAGTTATTAATCGCATCACAGCTTCATCCGATTACAATTTTTTCCCCTACATGGACATGGGTATGCTTGAAGACATACCACCTGCAGGCGTTGGCTACAGCTATATTGTTCCTACTCCTGATGGCTTGGATAGCTTGACTACTATACTTCAGGATTTTTACAGCCTGGACTGGAACTCCCTTAAGGCAAACATTAGTGCGACCAATTATGATTATCAAGCCGTTGAGTTTTTTGATCAGGTCAACAACAAAAGATATTATGTGCTCAGGAAAAACACGTTGTCTAGTCATTTCTGGGGCACCATTGCTTTGGCAGACGATCCGGCCGACTCAGTTCTTGTGATTCAGGCCCCGCATCCTTTAAAAGATAGTTATACCGAAACACAGGGAGCCGCTGTATTTGAATTTTCCGGAGCGCGGGCTTATATGGTGGCTGGCATCAGTCGTTGTGCCAGCGACATTGGGACATCTTGTGTGCCCGGCTCACCAGACATCTGTGGAGCCCCTTTTATATATCGAAAATCGGATGTGGCTCATAATACGGACTGCATGTTTCACTTGGCTACCACGCTGCTAGCAGACAGTGACCCTTCGACTGTTTTTGTACAATTGCATGGCTTTGGTGACGGATATCCGGACGATCCTGATTTTATCGTCTCCCCCGGAACGATGAATGCGATGGATAAATCTGTGCCAGACTACGCTGTAGAGTTGCGCGAGGAAATATTGAATATAAATTCTTCCTGGAACGCAAAAGTTGTACATGCCGATAATTACGATGAATTGGCAGGAACCAATAACGTTCAGGGAAGATATGTAAACAACTATACATCCGATGCCTGCACCGGTACTGATGAACCTGAATTAGTTACCAATCGTTTTCTTCACATTGAACAATATAGAGCTGTGCGCCAATACGCCACATACTATCAACCTTTTGCCAATGCGTTAGCCAACGTGATCAATGATAATGCTTACACCAGGCACATCCCGGTTACGGCAGTTCCATTTCAATACACTCAAAATTTTAATTTTTTTGCCACGTCTTCTTCTGCACTAACCTGGGGAAATAATTTATCAAAGCCTGGTTGGTATGCCGCCCAAAGCGCAACGGGGCTTTTCAGTTATTACCATTTCGATGATGGCTCTAGTAGCGAAGGTGGCTTGTATAGTTTTGGTAATTCCGTTTCCGACCGGTCTTTGGGATCATTGAACGATGCCGCAAACATTGCGTACGGTGCTTTATTTAAAAACACGTCTGGAGCCAACATTAATTTTATTTCTTTGGAGTATGATGCCAAACAATGGAAAAAGGCAACCAACACAGCATTACCACAAAAAGTAACATTCTCCTATCGGGTTGCATCTGCAATAGATGTTTCACCTCGCAAACTTTTGGACAATAGCATCTTCACGAGCGTTGTCTCAGGAGACATGCTTACGATAGACAACAGTTCCGGTAATCAGGCGGTAGACGGTGATGCCACTTTAACCCATGTCACGACCTCGATCCCGGTTTTACTGGCGCCAAATGACGAGATATTCTTTAGGTTTTATGATGCTGATGAAACAGGCGCTGATCGGGCAATGGCCTTAGATAATTTTAATGTAACTTTTTCTTATGATGCTCTTCTGCCTATGGATTGGGTTTCATTCAATATACAGAGGAGTGAAGGATATCCATTGTTGAAGTGGGTGACAGCCAATGAGGTCAACTGTGATCGATATGAAGTAATGAGGTCAGTTAATGGCCATGACTTTGAAAAGATTGCTACCCAAAGCTGCCTGCAGAAAAAAGATAATAACC
The DNA here is from genome assembly GCA_035764995.1 of Cyclobacteriaceae bacterium. Taxonomy (GTDB): domain Bacteria; phylum Bacteroidota; class Bacteroidia; order Cytophagales; family Cyclobacteriaceae; genus UBA2336. Next base: position 2,734 of record DASTYM010000113.1, read on the forward strand.
AATATGAGTTTCTTGACACTCAAAACACGATAGCACATACTTTATACTATCGAATTCTTCAGTACGACTTAGACAATCAATTTTCATCCTCGAAAACACTCTTGTACCATCCAGTTCAATCTCTTCAACCAAAATTATGGATGGAGAATAACGCATTGCATATTAGTGTCAATAGCAAGTCCGAATTGTTGGGGGTAGCAGTTTTTGATATGCTTGGGAGAAACTTATACTCAGGGAAACCACCAGCTATTAGTGGCACCAACTATGTGCTAGAGTTAAATGAGGTTCTTAATCAGGTACTAGTCGTGAAATGTATTTTTAATAATTTTATTCAAACCAGTAAAATAATTGCTATTAGGTGAATGGGATGCAGTCGTTGGGTATGGGCTGGCTTCGCAGTGATGCAGTGCTTTGTTTGGACAGAAAAACGCTTGACTCAGATGGCATTTTCAGAACCTTAAAATAACTGAGATTTGAAGGCTTTTTTTGTTAACCTGGATGAGGGCCTTCAAAACGTTCGATTCAAAGAGCAATGTTACCAATATGGTAACATTTTTATTATCTTTGTCGTTACCCCTAATGAGAGTTATTGCGGTAAAAACAATTAAATATTTTTGGGAAAAATATCCTGAAGCAAAGCAAGCGCTGCTGGCTTGGTATGAAGAAGCTGAGTCTGCTGAATGGGATAACCCCAATATGCTGAAATTGCAATACAGGAGTGCCTCTATACTTAACAAAAAACGAGTAGTATTCAATATTCACGGAAACGATTTCAGGCTCATTGTTGATATCGAATACCGTTTAAAAATCGTTTTTATTGTTTGGTTTGGTACACACAAAAAGTACGACAAAGTTGATGCAAAAAAAGTGAGTTATGATAAAGCCTATAAAAAATAATAAGCAATATGAAGATGCATTAGCGAGGGTTTATGCTCTAATGCAAAAAGATATCAAATCAGCATCAAAGGAATCTGACGAGCTGGAAATCTTGTCCATACTTGTCAAGGAATATGAACAGAAGAATCTGCCTGTTCCTAAACCGAACCCTT
>DASTYM010000114.1:0-9609 GCA_035764995.1 Cyclobacteriaceae bacterium
TCCTGTTATTCGGATGCAGTGGTGTGACTATTAAAAATGTTCAACAAGCAGATAATTTTGCATTATCGAAGTATAAAACTTTCGGTTTCTTTAATGTGGATGCCAGTGGAGACGCGTTGGGTAAAAATTACTCCACCAACCTGGACTTGTTAAAAAAGGCTATCATAAAACAATTTGAAGCCAAAGGTCTATCCTTTGCCTCAGAAAATCCGGATATCATGACCAATATTGGAATTGTAGTTTCAAAAGAAGTTCAAACACGTGAAACAAGTTTTTCGGACCCGGGCGATCGCACGGCTTACATGGGTCAGCGTAACTATTCATGGCATTCACAAGAAGTTGTGGTTGGTACTTACAAACAAGGTTCTGTTACTCTTGACTTAGTTGATCGCGAAAGCGGAAAACTCGTTTGGCAAGGAACAGCAACAAGTGTAGTTCCGGAGAATCAAAAAAATGTTCCTGCAGTTATTGAAAATGCCATGACGTTACTGTTTCAAAAGTTGAAGTGAAATCCTGATAAATAAAAAAAAGCCTCCTGACTTGGTCGGGAGGCTTTTCATGGCCGTGGTTTTCTATCTCACCGCAACACCAAATCCTACAGAAAGTGTATTGTATTTTTGGAATGTGTAATCTCCGTTAAAAAATATCGGACCGAGCTTTAATCTCATCCCAAGTGTAAAGCGCATGCTTTTGTTTTTAAAATCAATCGCAACCGGGTCAGTAATTACGTAGCTGTAGGCACCATCAGAAACAATTGTATAATCTCCTTTTACATCAACATTGGTATTCACCATGTTATAGCCAACACCAGCATAACCCGTTAAGACCGAAATCTTCTTTGATATCAGTGCTTGAAAAACCCAGGAATTAAATTTGTAATCACCAACGCCATTCGGGCTTGCAGGAACACCACCGGATCCATCGCTTGATAAGTCAGTTGAACCGGTTACTGAATTATACGCTATTAATGCAGACAAATCGAATGGCAACAATTTAATTCCAGCGATGTGCTGTTTAATATCATGCAGAACTCCTATACCAAACATTTTAATCTTGCTTGACCCAACTTCTTGTTCAGGGATAAATCGAAACTTGACGTCAGTATTTTTAATAACTCCAATTCCTAGCTGAACCATAGGCGTAGGTATTGCAGCAACACCAATTTCATTTTTTACGTCAAAACCTTCCGGTCCATTAAAAGTGTTGGTTTGTATTGGAATAGGGCCGGCTCCATCAGGGTCATACGTTGAAGTGTATCGTGTTTCATCTTTTGGGCCAAAAATAGTAGGCGCCTTTCTGGAAGGATTAAAAGGTCCAGTAGAACCATTATCACGTGCTCCATTATATACGGTAGATGCAGACAGTCCTAATTTATTAGGATCAAAAAAGTTTTCTGCTGTTGGAATGAATGCTGCGTTTACGGATATGCTCAAGTCAAAACCCAGGGTACTATGAGCTTTGGCTGTAGTGTACCATCCACCCGTCATGCTATACGAAAGACTCCTTACAACGGGCTGCAAATAAGCTGTGATAAGCTTTGAGGCATCAGCTTCGCTTGCTTCAAGGAATGCAGCTAAATCTTCTTCTCCCGCCTGGGCAATGGCAGCCGAGGGTTTAGCAAGGAAACCGATTAAAAAAATCATTCCTGCTATCATACAAATCTTCTTCATAGGTAGGGTTTGTTTATAAAATTGCTGATGAATTCGAATTTAGTGATTTTGGTAAACTATGTTACCGCAAACCTTTCAAAATTATTTACTAACTCCAAGGGAATGAGCACGTAATGTTTGATATTTTAGCATCTCTATGTTATTTATTTACAATTTAGCTCTCCTTTTACTCAGAATTGGATATTTCATTGCCAGCTTTTTCAATGAAAAAGCCAAGGCGTTCCGAAATGGAAGAAAGGGGCTTTTTAAACGGCTTCACAAACAACTATCATCAAATAATTCACCCATCGTGTGGGTGCATTGTGCTTCCCTGGGCGAATTTGAGCAAGCCCGGCCCGTGATTGAAAAATTTAAAGGAGAATTTCAGTCTCATAAAATCCTGCTTACTTTTTTTTCACCATCAGGGTTTGAGATTCGTAAAAATTATGATCAAGCCGACTACATCTTTTATCTACCCTGGGATACACACAAGAATGCCGTTAAACTCATCAGTGAGGTCCGGCCCGTTCTTGCAATTTTCATCAAGTATGAATTCTGGTTCCATTATACTGTCGAACTGAAGAAACGAAACATCCCTATACTTTCTGTGTCATCAATCTTTCGGCCCGAACAGCTTTTCTTCAAGGGCTATGGAGGCTTTTATAGAAAAATTCTTAAAAATTTCAACCACTTTTTTGTTCAGAATGATGAATCGGTACGGCTGTTAAAATCAATCAACATCAACAACTGCACCAAAGCAGGAGACACTCGCTTCGACCGGGTCAATGAGCTGGTCAGGAGCGGTGGAGAACTATCTGTCATTCATAAATTTAAGAACAATGAAAAAATAATGGTGATAGGAAGTTGTTGGCCGGAAGATCTCGATGTGCTGATTCCGTTTATCAACGAAAACTATTATCACATCAAGTTCATCATTGCCCCACATGAAATCACCGAATCTTTTATCAGTAATCTTGAAAAGGCGGTTAATTCAGAAACAGTTCGTTATTCAAAAGCTGAGAAGCGAAAAGTGGAAGATTGCCAGATTATGATCATTGACAACATCGGTATGTTGGGACGTTTGTACAAATATGGAGAGTTTGCTTTTGTAGGTGGAGCGTTTGGAAAAGGTCTACATAATATTTTAGAGGCCGCCTGTTACGGCATCCCGATTTTCTTTGGAAATAAAAACTATCAAAAATTTCAGGAAGCAGTTGACTTGACCAATCGCGGGGGTGCCTTTGAGGTTTCTGATTATTTGGATTTCAAGCATAAATATGAAATGGTCAACCTTCCGCAAACTTTTCTGCTGGCATGCGAAGTAACACGACAATACGTGGAAGAAAACCTGGGGGCTACCGAAAAAGTAATGACGTACTGCAGAAAAATTATAAAATCATGAACGGGCTCGTCATGCGATCAACGGGCTCGTGGTATGATGTGTTGTCAGAAGCAGGAGAAACCATTCAATGCCGCATCCGCGGAAAATTGCGACTGGAGGGAATAAAGGAGACAAACCCGATTGCCGTGGGCGACCAGGTTGCTTTCGACCTTGAAAATGGAGAAGGCATCATTCACGAAATCCTTCCGCGCAAAAATTACATCATTCGTCAGTCAGTAAAAAAGACAGGGCATATACATGTTATTGCTGCCAATATTGACCAGGCCATTGTGATGGCAACACTTATCCTGCCGCGAACATCATCGGGTTTTATTGATCGTTTTCTGGTTTCTGCAGAATCATTTCGTATTCCACAAGTAATTATTTTTAATAAAAAGGATTTGCTGGATGACAAAACGCTTCTTGAGCAGCGTGAGCTTGTAAGTATGTATCAAACAATTGGCGTGAGGTGCCTCGAAATTTCTTCCCTAGAAGAAAATCAGGAAGAAGTTAAGGCATTGCTGCAGGGAAAGACCTCTCTTCTTGCAGGACACTCCGGAGTAGGAAAGTCAACGTTGCTTAATAAACTCTCTCCTTCTATCGAGCAAAAAACAAGTTCCATTTCCGGCTATCATGAAAAAGGAACGCACACGACCACCTTTGCTGAAATGTTTCAGTTAAATGAGGCAACAAGGATCATCGATACACCTGGCATTAAAGAGTTTGGCCTTCAGGATATGTCAGCTGAAGAACTCTCTGACTATTTTCCGGAGATGCGTGACGTAAGATTGAATTGCAAGTTCGGTTCGAGCTGTGTTCACGTGAACGAACCAAAGTGTGCTGTGTTGGACGCAGTGAAATCAGGAGCTATCGCCTCCACACGTTATAGTAGTTATTTAAATATTTTAACGGGAAAGGACAATCGAAAGTGACCTCAAACAAATTTATTATTCTTACACCAGGAAGATCAGGCTCTACTTATCTACAGCAATTACTCAATAGTGATCCTGCAATTAGCTGTTATGATGAGATTTTTAATGTCGCGAACAAAAACAATAATAGTTTCTATTCGTTTTGCCGAACGAACAATCCAAAAATTTCTTTTTTTTTCTTACGAGGAAAATTTTCAAGGTCATCATGGAATTTCCCACTTGCCTATTTGTTTCGGCAGTATCTTAAATCGATTTATATAAAAACCAGTGCAACCAAAATTGGATTTAAGCTTATTTATAACCAACTCTTGCATTACCATCCACTTGCTTCCTGGGTTTCCGGAAACCCTATTCCGATAATTCATTTGCAGCGTAAAAATCTTTTAAAAGCAGCAATATCTCACATAAAAGCAAGGAGCACCGGTATTTACACTTCAACTTCTGTTTCTCTGGAGAAGCGTCAAAAGATCAACATCAGTCCTGCCGCTATTCTAAATGAACTTCGTAGTTCGTCAGCAGAAAAATTAAAATGCGAATCCCTCATTCGAAATAATCCGAGCATAACAATTTATTATGAAGATCTTTTTAAAAACCTTCCTTCAACAATCCAACAGCTTCAGGCATTTCTTCACATTGAAAATGTCTCATTTCAAAAGCCCGATATTGTAAAAACAAATCCCGATCGCATAGATGAAATAATTGAAAATTACGATGACCTTAAAAAAGTATTGAGGGGCACGGATTGGGAAGGATTCCTCGACTAAAGGGTGTCAGATTTTTTTTAAGAGAAAGAGATAATCAATTACTAATTTAAAATTAAACGTTAACATCGCCTGTCGAAGCTCGTAATAGACTCGCTGCTTCAGTGCTTGCATCTCATCCTGGTCTTTGTTGATGTACAGTATCTTTTGGCAAACGAGGAATGTTGATCGCATTTGAGAACTTCCAAATCTGTATTGCATGTGCGATTTAGATCGCTGGACAAGTCTTTTCTTTACCAGCACTTGATCGGAATAGCAATACTTGAACGACCTGGAAGATCGCACCCAAAAATCAAAATCTTCATACGCCAATTCTTCATCATATCCTCCCAACGATTCAATGACAGATCGTCTGAACATCACGGTTGGTGCGCTAATGAAAAAGCGTTGTATCACATCTTTATAGATATCTCCCTGGGGAATCGTTTGATGAGGAAACTTCTGTGAGTGAAAATTCAAATGCTTTCCTTCTTCAGAAATATATTCTGCATCAGAAATAGTAACTCCATACGAATCATTCAGCTTTGTCAACAAATCAACACCAGCTTGTATGCGTATCGGGAGTAAGATATCGTCTGCCGCCAGGTCAATAATAAAATCGCCTCTTGTCTTCTTCAGTGCAATATTAAAAGCCTTACAATTGCCCACATTTTCCCTAAGGGGAATAAATTGTATCAATGGGTTTTTTGTAACAACAGATTCAATTATCGCCCGGCTTCCATCCGTGCTCGCATCATCAATAACAATCAGCTCAACGGCAGCGTATGTTTGATTGATTACAGAATTAATGGCATCCCTGACAAACCGCTCATGGTTATAACATAAGCAAATGACTGATACAAGCGGTGTGGTCGTCAAAGTTCTTTTTTGAATGTTAATTTTTCTGAATCAAAACTTCCAAGGGATTTCTTAAATTCATACAACCCGCTATTTAGTTTACCACGATGGGTTGAAATGCCCAGATCAATTAATTCAAATTTATTTTCCAGACAATATCCGTAAATCCCGTGGACCAATAGCGTAGTGGGGCTGAGATAGCGGTGGCCAATAGAGTCACCGGCATAAAAGTAGTAAAGAATTTTATCACTGACTTTTATTGACACAGCCGTTGCAATCATTTTCGCATCCTGAAAAACTCCAAATAACAAATAATTATCAGGGAATTTATTAAAGGAAGTCTTCAATTCCTCAAGCCCCATTGTAACGGGATATCCTTTGTTGTTTCTGCTTTCAATGATTAAAGAAAATGCTTCTTCTAATGAGTGAAAGGTTAATTTCTTAAAAATCAAGCCTTCCTTCATGCACCTCTTCAGTCTTCTATTTCTACTTTGGTTAAATGGAACACTTACTCCGTGCTTAACAGCTATAATTTGTGTTATGTCTTTATAGAGGACTTTAAATCCATTCTCCAATAATCTGCTTTTTGTTGCGCGCGTCAATTCGGGCTCATAAATTTCGGGAAAACATCTGATCACAATCCCCTTTATTTTATGCTTATCACTCCACTCATCGAGTTTTTTAAGAATAATATCAATGGGTGAAAAATCGGCATTACTAAAAACGAATCCGCCAAACGGGCTTTTCTCAAGGCTTATCAATGCGTCCTCAGTAAGAGTAAAATAGATTACACCATTTGATTCAGAAAAACTGACGATGTTGCTTGGCTGATTTCTGAAGATGAAATCCGGGGTCTGAAAAAAGAATAATGAGTTTTTTTTATCCACTGACTCAACTCATCTGGGAATTATACCTGAGTTGTTTAAACTGAGTATAATCAGTCAGTAACACATCATCTTCAAATAGACATGACGAAAGGGCGATCATGAGAGAATTTTTCTCAAATTTTAACTTCACCCAATGAAGTCTGGGAACAAACAATGCTTGGGACGGTTTGTGTAAATTGAAAGAATAACTCTCTCCCTGAACATTTTCAATTGACACCTCAACGCTACCCTGAAGCGCAACAATAATTCTTTCCGAGTTTAGGTGCGAATGATTTCCCCGCATCGCATTTTCAGTAACATCGTAAATCCAATAAACTCGTTTAATGGGAAACATTTCATGACTTTCCTCGAGAAATGAAATATTACCAGACTTCCCAGGATTTTTTGTGAGCGTAATCAAGTGAGGGTAATCTAACATCAATATGGGATTCCTATTTTTTTGTAGACAAAATGCATGAGCCAGGCAGGGCCAATGAGCAGGAACTGGATGTCCTTTAAAAAAGAAGGTTTTTTCCCTTCTACTTTATGTCCATAAAACTGTCCGATCCAGGCAACAACAAAAATAACGATGCACACCAGCCACAAAGGCGCAACGTCCATTTGCGCGATTATGTTTACAATCATCAGGCACAAGACAGAAAATAACATCATCCCGATGGTGAGAAAAACAGAAAGAGAAGCATAGTAAATAATAACCAATACCAGCACAACGGTTGCCCAATTCGCATAAGGATTACCCTCTCCCATAATGGATTGAACAATCCCAGATGGTATGGAGGCAATCAGTCCGACAACACTCAAAAAAATCAATGGCACACAAATCCAGTGGATAGCTTTGTTGGTCTCGTTTTGGTGACTTTCACCATATTCCGAAAGCAGGGCATCGATTCTTCTCATAGCATTAAAATCAATAGTTGAAGTTAATGATTATTTGTCATTCCGTCACGCCACTTTTGTTTTCACCTTTGCCCAGTCTTTTATCTGCCAAAATACCCTTCCTGTAGACAAATGATTTCCTTTTTCATCGTGGATTTTAACTTCGCAGGGAATAACAACTGCATCCTGTGTTTGTAAGGGCGTGATAACTTTTTCTTCGATCCATTCTTTAGAAATCACGAATTCTGCAGTGGAGGTCATCTTCCCTTGATAATGATAATCCATTTCCAGCCGCTGCATAATGAGCCGATACTTTTTCATATCAAGACTACTGATCAGCAAAAACCCGGTTGTATACTCAGAGACTGTTGCAAGACAACAAGCATGTAATCCACGTATGTGATTGAAATTACTTCTTCGGTAGGGTATTAAAATTTTGAGTCGATAATCATCTACTTCAACTATTTTGAAACCGTGCGGTTTATTAAACGGGACCATCCTGTCCATAGACCAGTTCAGGATCCATTTGTAAAAGGATGATGTTTTTGCTTTTTGCAGAACTTCGTCAGGGCTAAACATAGAGATTAGTTTTATGAAATTTAATCCTAAAAATTGAAAACGAGTAGGGCGCTCGTTATACTTGTAGTATGAAGAAAATTATTGTCCTGGGTGCCGGGCTCGTGGGAAAAGCCATGGCTATTGATCTCGCCCAATCATTCGATGTAACCTCTGCTGATATCAATACTGGAGCACTCAACGAATTGGAAAAATCCGGAGTTAAAACTCAAAAAATAGATTTCTCTGATCTGCAATCATTAGCGACTGCCATCAAACCGTTTGATTTAGTAGTAGGTGCGGTGCCAGGATTTATGGGATTTCAAACCGTGAAAACGGTCATCGAAGCGGGGAAAAATATGGTAGACATTTCCTTTTTTCCGGAAGATCCTTTTCTACTTGATGACCTCGCTAAAAACAATAATGTAACGGTTGTCACCGATTGTGGAGTAGCTCCCGGAATGGGCAACATCATTCTTGGCTATCACAACAAGCGAATGAAAATTAATTCATATGAATGTCTGGTGGGTGGATTACCGCTTGTTCGCGAATGGCCCTATGAATATAAAGCCGTATTCTCTCCGATCGATGTTATTGAAGAATACATCCGCCCTGCGCGATATGTTCAAAACAGTGCAGTCGTAATTAAAGAAGCGCTCTCTGACCCTGAGCTCATTCATTTTGATGGAGTGGGAACACTCGAGTCGTGGAACTCTGACGGGCTTCGTTCGTTGATCAAAACAATGCCCAACATTCCAAATATGATTGAAAAGACACTTCGTTACCCTGGATGTATTGAGTACTTGCGCGTATTACGGGAAACAGGATTTTTCTCGTACGAGGAAATTGACGTAAAAGGACAAAATATCAGACCGATCGATGTGACTGCTAAACTCTTATTTCCGAAATGGAAACTAAAACCAGGTGAAGAAGAATTTACCGTGATGCGAATTCGCATGAGCGGTGAAGAAAATGGAAAACAAAAAACCTATCAATACAATTTATTGGACCGGACTTCGAATGGCATTTTATCAATGGCGCGCACAACAGGTTATACATGCACCGCTGCTGTTCATTTAGTTAATGATGGAAAGTTCAACAGGAAAGGAATTTGCCCGCCTGAATATTTAGGTGAGGATGAAAATAATTTCTCGTTCGTTGTAAAGTATTTAAAAAACAGAGGCGTCTATTACTCCATCAAACATGAATAAATTAACCTTACTTTTTTGTTTAAGCTTTGTTGTCGTTAGATTGACCGCGCAGAAAACTGGTGCGCTATTCCAAGCCGAAGACTTTACTAAAGAAAATATTTTTAGTAAAAACATTGAAGGCCCCGCATTCGACAAATTCGGAAACTTGTATGTGGTGAATTTTGAAAAAGATGGAACCGTTGGACTTGTCAAACCGAACGGAGATGCCAGTCTTTTCATTACACTCCCCGAAGGAAGCACCGCCAACAGTATTCAGTTTGACAAAAAAGGAAATATGTACCTGGCTGATTTTACCGGCCACAATATTTTGAAAGTCAACATGAAGACCAAGAGCATCGCTACGTATGCGCATAACGATAAATTCAATCAACCGAATGATATCTGTATTAACAAAAAGGGTCAGTTATTTGCTTCAGACCCAAATTGGAAAGAAAGCACCGGCAATGTCTGGAGGGTCGATACGGACGGCAGCACTGTACTATTGACATACGAAATGGGAACGACTAACGGGATCACCCTG
>DASTYM010000115.1:0-9266 GCA_035764995.1 Cyclobacteriaceae bacterium
GCCGATCAGATTTTGGTTATTGAACAGGGTGAAATTGCTGAGCGAGGTAAGCATGATGAGCTGATTCAAAAGAAGGGTAGGTATTTTGAACTCTATACGTATCAGGCGAGAATTTAATCGAACCGTATTGCCTTTATCGGAGAAATGCGTGAAATGATCGCTGTTGGCAGGAGGAGCACAACAGTAACAATCACCAATGTTAGCAGGTTGAGCAGGATAACAATTTCCCAGTGCCAGCTGATCGGAACAAAACTCATGTAGTAATCGGCAGGATTCAGTTTGATCAATCTGAATTTATACTGGAGATAACACAACGCGAGTCCAAGAGCATTGCCCAACAACAGGCCTTTCACAATCAAATTAATTCCGTTATACAGGAAAATGGATCGAATCAGGTTATTACTCGCACCCAGGGCTTTCATCATGCCAATCATTTGCGTTCGTTCCATTACTAAAATGAGAATGATGGAGATCATGTTAACACACACAACGATTAAGATGATCACTAATAAAATATTAACCTGTCGGCTTAATAAATGCAGCCATTCGAACACCTGAATATATTTATTGCTCACGGGCTCGATGTTCAAATCGTAATCAATGCTTTCAGCCATGGCATGGCCGGCATCATCAATGCGGTCTACATCCTTCACAAAAACTTCCAAGCCTCCCGCTACGCTGTCGGCCCAATTATTAAGTCTTCCGATCAGGCGGATATCACCCAATACTACTTTGCCGTCAAAGTACTCTGAGAGGTTTGTTTCGTAAATACCGGAAACTGTAAGTCGTCTCAACCTGGGAGGGTTTTGAAAAAAGTGGATCGTAACAACATCGCCAACAGCAACATTTAGTTTATTGGCGATGATTTTACTCAACATCACTTCGTTCGAGTAACCTGAGTCAGGAAAGTGAATAAAGCGGCCATCAATGATATTACTTTTAAAGGATACTGAATCAAAACTCCTTCCCACTCCTTTTAATACAACACCCAGCACTTCGTCATCCGTTTTAATGAGCCCGGCTTTGTGTGCATACTCCTGGATATGACGTACATATCCTAACTGCCGATAATTTTTATACAAATCAATGTTAATATCAAATGGTGTTTCTTCGGTCGAATTGCTCATCGAAAATTTCGTAATGATGATGTGGCCGCTGAAACTGTAAATCCTTTCTTTGACTGTTTCCTGGAATCCTTTCATGATTAAAAATGAAACAATTGCAGCTGCAAGGCCCAGCATAATACTGGCAATCGCGATCTTATGAATCGTGGAGGAGAAACTCTCCTGCTGTTCTCCGCTTATTCTTTTCGATATAAAACGCGAAAGGTTCAAGGAATGGCTTACTTTTGAATTTTATCCCAAGGCAAAATATAAAGCTAATAGCTATTAGCCAATAGCTATTAGCTCTAAAGTGTATGACTAAAGCAGATAAGGTAAAAGACATTCTAAACATCCTGGAGAAGCTTTACCCGAATCCCCCCATTCCGCTTGATCATAAAGATGCCTACACGCTTCTGATTTCAGTTTTATTATCGGCACAATGCACGGATGTTCGTGTCAATAAAACTACTCCAGCTCTTTTCAAACGTGCCGATAATCCATTTAACATGATGAAGTTATCGGTGGAGGAAATCCGGGAAATCATTAAGCCATGCGGACTTTCACCGATGAAATCCAAAGGGATTGCAGGTCTCTCAAAAATTCTGGTAGAAAAGTACAACGGAAAGGTTCCTGATACTTTTGAAGAATTAGAAGCCCTTCCTGCCGTGGGTCACAAAACTGCTTCAGTAGTGATGACACAATGGTTTGGCAAACCTGCTTTTCCTGTAGATACACATATTCACCGGCTTGCTTATCGATGGGGGTTATCAGATGGAAAAAGCGTTGATCAAACGGAAAAAGATTTGAAGAAATTAGTTCCTGAAAAGAAGTGGAATAAGGCGCACCTTCAAATCATCTATTTTGGTCGTGAATATTGCCCCGCACGAAATCACAACTGGGAGAAATGTCCGATCTGTAAAAAATATATAAGAGCTGAATTAAAAAAGGTCTAACGTAGCTTTGACAATGGTTCCGTCAATACGAAATACATCTTGCAGAAATCGTATAGTCCCTTTGGACTAGAGCAACGGAATTAAATTTCACTCAGGTTCAAACCTTTCTATCAGAAATTGCATCTATAATTTGAAATATTAGATTTGAACCAACTTCTGTGGTATGAAAAAAGTTTTGATTTATCTGATTGTCCTTACTGTCTTCGGCTGTTCAGACGAAGAGCCTTTAACTGAAACTGTCGAGCGCGACCTGGTGACGACCATCACCATTAATGAAAGTAATATTACTGGGCCGTTGCGAGAGGTTGCCGGGGTTCCAGGCTCCGTAAACAAATCATTATTTGAAGTTGCCATTCCCTTCACACTTACGGATGGTGTAATGAACTCCACTGCTACCTCCCTAAAGAAAGCTATAGTCAATTTTATTGAATTTGACGTGACTAAATATAATTGCAATGATGCCGAATTGCACGGCTCCTTCCGTTTCAATATCGAACCAGCAACGCTTGTGATTACTTCGCTCAAAGAAAATATGACCAAAGCTACCGTGTACTACAAAAACGAAAGGACGGAAAAAATTGGTCAAAAATTTTCATCAGATTTCCAGAAAAGAAATGAAACCATCATCTACCTGCAAGGTGTAATTGATAATAATGACCTGCCTTTCGAGGTCCGGCTGTCTTTTCGCCTTAACTCAACTCTCGAACTAGTCAAATAGATATCTAGAAATCAGTGAGCTAGCTCACTGATTTCTTATACATCGTAAAGAACAAGAAGGGAAGAAATCCAAAAGCCAGCAAAACTGCTCCGCCAAAAAACAATTCATCTGCACCAGGCAAATGCATAATTTTAAAAAGCATGGCCATTGCTATCATCAGTGCACTGCATGTTCCAAAAATAAATTTCAACTTGTCGGAAAGCAGCCAACGAATATTTGACTTGAATCGGTCAATCGCCAGCAGCGGCACAAATACAAAAACAAAACCAAGAAAACCATTGATCGATAGTTCCCTCGCACCGGGCATGTGGAGAATGCCAAACGCCCATCCCAGAACAAACGATATTGCCGAAAGCAACCCGATTCCATACATGATCTTTTTCATACGAATTATTTTAGTTGAGTTTAATAAAAAAACAGTTTCACGTTGTATTTCTTCCAGTCCATCAGGAGCCAGCTCCTTAACCGCATCCTGAAGGGCAACTTCAAAACTTTTCTTGCGATCGAGTTCACTCTCCACCACGCAACACAAATGGTCAATCACATCCTCCTTCAACAATTCAAATTTAATCCCTCCCTTTCCTACCAGCTCTCGAATGGTGTCTATTTGCTCGGGTGAAAGTTTCATACGGCCTGAAATTTTGGAAATACAATTCTATTGAGCGTGTTCATAAAATCTTTGAGCTCCTCCACATACGCCACTTTTTCTTTCTCTCCAAGTTTGGTGATGTAATAGTATTTCCGAACGCGACCGCCTACTTCTTCTTCCCTAAAAGAAAGCAGTCCATCAACGGTCATCTTTTGCAAGGCCGGATACAGTGATCCATCTTTCAGCAAAATCTTTCCGTCCGATAATTCTTTCACCTTCATAGAAATCTCGTAGCCATACATGCGCTCCTGCTCCGATAATAATTTTAAAATAATGGCCGAAATCGTGCCTTTTAGTAGTTCTTTAGAATACATAGATCAAATATACATCGTAATACGATATATCAAAATACGAGGGTAAATATTTTTTGATTTTCAGCATATTTGCAGCCAAATAGATGAATACACTCAGAATAATCTTTATGGGCACCCCCGAATTTGCCGTGCCAAGCCTGGAGGTTTTGGTCGAAAGCAAATTCAACGTGGTGGCAGTCATTACCGCCCCCGATAAACCCCAGGGCCGCGGACAAAAACTGATGCCCTCCCCGGTAAAGGAATGTGCCGTTAAACATAACATCCCGGTTCTTCAGCCCACCAACCTGAAATCGCCTGAGTTTCTAGAAGAATTAAAATCATATAACGCGAACCTTCAGATTGTAGTAGCCTTCCGCATGTTGCCAGAAGTTGTATGGGCTATGCCAGCGATAGGAACATTCAATCTGCATGCTTCCCTCCTTCCGCAATATCGTGGAGCTGCTCCCATTAATTGGGCTATCATCAACGGAGAAAAAGAAACAGGCGTCACCACATTTTTTTTGAAACACGAAATAGATACGGGCAGTATAATCTTTCAGGAGAAAGAACCGATCCACGATTCTGACGATATTGGTTCGTTGTATGAACGCTTGATGAAAAAAGGGGCGCAACTAGTTTTGAAAACAGTAAAAGCAATTGAATCCGGCAACCACCCTTCAACACCACAACCACAAGACATAGAAATCAAGCATGCTCCAAAAATTTTTAAAGAGACATGTGAGATCAACTGGAATCAGCCTTCAAAAAAAATTATTGATTTTGTACGTGGATTGAGTCCATATCCTGCAGCGTGGACTGTATTGAATGGGAAGACTTTTAAAATTTTCAAGTGTGAGAAGTCCACAGACAACAGTCGACAGTCCACGGTAGTCAGTGGACAGTGGACCGTGGACCGAGGACTACAAATCAAAACCGCTGACAGCTGGATTTCAATTCTCGAATTTCAACCGGAAGGAAAAAAGAGAATGAATGTTGCCGAATATCTAAGAGGAAATAAAATCTAGTTACCAGTCACCGGTTACCAGTTGCCAGTCACCGGTAACCGGCAACCTGAGACTGGCAACCGGTAACTACCAAACACAAGACCAACATGATCATATCCCTCATAGCCGCCCTTTCCCAAAACCGAGTCATCGGCAAAAATAATGACTTGCCCTGGCACTTGCCGGATGACATGAAATATTTCATGCAGACCACGAAGGGTCATTGCGTAATCATGGGACGGAAGAATTATGATTCTATTCCCGAAAAATTTCGGCCCCTTCCCAATCGAACTAACATCGTGGTAACACGGCAGAAAAACTTTAATGCTCCTGATTGTATTGTTACCAACTCGATTGAAGATGCCCTTGCAATCGCCCGTAAGAATAATGAGACAGAGACATTTATCATTGGTGGGTCTGAAATTTATAACCAGGGTTTTGCCATGGCTAACAGGCTGTACCTGACGGAGATTCATGCAACCATTGAGGGCGATACCTACTTCCCAGCGTTTGATAAAAGTCAGTGGAAAGAGGTGTCACGAAAACATCATTTGAGCGATGAACGGCACAAGTTTCCTTTTGATTTCGTAGTTTTCGAACGCGATAATTAATAATATTACCGCTTACACGTCATGTCGAAAGTATCAGGAAAAGTAGTCTGGGTCACTGGAGCCTCCTCCGGAATCGGAGAAGCATTGGTTTATGAATTAGCAAAAAAAGGTGCCAAACTCATTATTTCATCGCGCAGAAAGGAAGAGTTGGAACGTGTAAAAGGGAATTGTGTTCCCCAGGCCCAACCCAATATTCGCGTGCTTCCGCTCGACCTGTCACAGCCCACAACCCTAGCACTGAGTGCCGAAGCTGCCGTTCAGTTATTCGGTCATGTTGATATTCTTATTAATAATGGAGGGATCAGTCAGCGAAGTCTGGCGAAAGAAACATCCGTAGAAGTAGATCGCAAAGTGATGGAGATCGATTATTTCGGCACCATCACATTAACAAAAGCACTCATTCCTCATTTCATCCATCGCAAGTCTGGCCACTTCGTTACCATTAGCAGTGTGTTGGGACTTATTGGAACTCCGTATCGTTCCGGCTATGCAGCAGCCAAACATGCACTGCATGGGTTTTTTGATTCAATTCGTGCCGAACTCTGGAATGAAAGTAAAAATATTCACGTCACATTGGTTTGTCCGGGTTGGATTCGTACCAACGTTACCATCAACGCACTCACAGGAGATGGTTCCAAACTCAACCACATGGACCCGACTACGGATCACGGCATGTTGCCTGAAGTATTTGCTAAAAAAATGATTCGAGAAATTGAATCGAATACAGAACAGGTATTCATCGGGGGCATGAAGGAGCGGATGGCCATTTACATGATGCAATATTTCCCGCGTGTGTTTTCTAAGATTGTGCGCACTGCAACTGTAAGATAAACGTCATTTCGAGGGAGAAGCGAGAGAAGTGTGAAGGCGCGACCGAGAAATCCCCAGATTATGCCCACCAAAGAATGAGCAGCACTCAAGGGCACAGAACTGGACTTCTCGCAATCTGATTTAGAATTTTGACGATAACTCTCTACGGCTCGAAGTGACGTCAAATGTAAATGTCCTCAAAAAAAAATCATTTTGCACCCTGCAGAACATTCCTTAGGTTCGAAGTGACGATTTAAAAAGTAACGTGACTTACCTCGAATACTCCCTCATCATTCTTGTTGGTTTTGGTGCAGCCTTCCTCAACACCGTTGGCGGTGGCGGCTCATTGTTCTCCGTGCCGATACTTACGTTCATGGGATTGCCCATCACAATGGCTAATGCCACCAGTCGTGTAGCATTACTCTTCCAAAATATATTTGCCGTAGGGGGTTTTAAAAGCAAGGGAGTAGAGCTTCCCTGGCCTTACAGTTTGTATTTAGGCATCGCTTCCCTTGGCGGAGGCTTGATTGGAGCGATGATCGCCTCACAAGTACCTGACGAGATATTTAAAAAAATATTTGTTGGCGTCATGATTGGCGCGGTAATACTGATCATTTATGATCCCTTCAAATCAAACGGGCAAGAAAAACTTACCGCGCCCAGGCAATGGGTTGGGGCCATTTGCTTTTTCTTCATTGGAATTTACGGAGGCTTTGTGCAGGCAGGCATTGGCTTTTTGGTAATAGCTGTGTTGAGCCTGGTGAACAATTTAAGTTTAGTAAAAAGTAATTATGTAAAAGTATTTGCAGCCATTGTGTACACTGCGGTTTCTGTGATCGTGTTTGCCTACGAAGGAAAAATAATCTGGCAGACAGGTTTTATCCTCGCGATTGGGCACGCCTTGGGCGGTTGGTACGCGAGTCGTTGGAGCGTTGATAAAGGCGAGGTGTGGATTAAACGGGTGATGATTGCATCCGTGCTGGCAATGGCTGTGAAGCTTTGGTTTTTTTGAATTAATTTAGAGTAGGGACCAATACATAGTATTGCTCACAGCAGATTTATTCCGAAGCGACAATCTAACCTCAATCAATGACAACCATCACGCAAAAATTCCGGCTAGAGAACGCTGGTTACTATTTTTTCGGACTTGTCGTATTAGTACTCCTTGGCTTTTGGAAGTCTTACTTTTCCAGGTTTTTTAACGGAACGTTAGACTACGCTTTTTATTTTCATTTTCATGCCGCGGTCATGTTGCTATGGATCGCGGCCCTTATCATACAACCCATCCTGATCAGACAAAAGAAACTGGGAATCCACAGACTTACCGGAAGGCTCACTTACATTGTAATGCCCATCTTATTTTTTTCGATCATTCTGCTGGCCCACTACCAAATTCAAAAACACGTTGAAGTAGTGGATGGAGAAAAATTGTATGGTCCACATCTCATGATTCCGTTTAAAGACCTTTTGATTTTAGGTATCGCATATAGCATCGCTGTCTTTTATCGAAATGACATCCATATTCATGCAAGAGCGATGATAGCAACAGGAATTGTATTTATTGAGCCAGCAATGATGCGATTTCTAAGACTCTGGATGGCTGACCGGACAACGGCCTTTTTGTGTACGATGGCTTTTGTCTATTCAATTTTAGTTGTACTGCTGATACTGGAAAGGAACCAAACAAGGGCGCGGTGGGTATTTCCCCTTATACTTGGCTTGTTTGTTATTGTCCATTCATTAATACTTTTTCAAATAAAAATTGGAGTTTGGGAAGCATTCGCAAAATGGTTCGCAGCTTTACCCTTGACTTAGGCATGGTGCTTCAGGTCGTCATTTGACAGCAATGATTAAACCGCTAATCCAAACCAACTATGAGTAAGCAATTCAAGTCAACCCATTTCGCTCCAGAACTGCATATTCCTAACCACACGTTCAACATCGACTTCTACCTGAAGTTTGGTGCTCAGGAACATTTCTGTTTTAAGAACGATGACGGAAGATGGAGAAAGATGAATGCAGATCATTCTAATATAGTTACAAGACACACTCTCATTTTGGCCAATCAATTCCTCAATTAGCCTAACTCCAATAGAAGACTTCCAGTGACCTTTGTTCCATTACTAATCTAAAAGAAAAACGATGAACAGAACACTTGGAAAAAAAGGCCCCCTGGTCTCAGCAATTGGTTTGGGATGTATGGGAATGTCGGGCGCATACGGACAAAGCGATGAAAAAGAATCTATCGCTACTATCGAAAGATCCCTTGAACTAGGACACAATTTTCTGGACACTGCCGATTTTTATCTTGCCGGACATAACGAACAGCTCATCGCACAGGCCATCAAAGGAAAAAGAGACAAAGCATTTCTCTCTGTAAAAACCGGAATGATGGCTTCTCCAATGGGCTATGGGCCCGTAAATGGTCACCCTGACTACGTTCGTCATGCTGTTATGCACAGCTTACAACGCCTCAAAACCGAGTATATTGATTTATATACGCTGGCACGTGTCGATCCCAATGTTCCGATTGAAGAAACGGTTGGTGCCCTATCCGAACTAGTTGAAAAAGGTGTTATCAAATACATTGGTCTTTCTGAAGCATCAGCTAATACCATTCGTAAGGCCGCTGCTGTTCGTACCATTACTGCCCTTCAGATAGAATATTCTCTTTGGACGCGCGATATTGAGGCCGAAGTTCTTCCTACGATCCGTGAATTGGGTATCGGACTTGTTGCTTATTCACCACTTAGTCGTGGTTTTCTAAGTGGCGAACTTAAAAAGCCTGAAGACATCAAAGACAATCGTGCACACATGCCGCGTTTTCAGGGGGAAAATTTCCTCAAAAACCTTGAGCTGGTGGAAAAGATCAAAACGTTGGCTGCGAGAAAAGGCTGCACGCCATCTCAGTTGGCCATCGCATGGGTGTTGGCACAAGGTGAAGATATCATTACTATTCCCGGTACCAAACGCATAAAAAATCTCGAAGAAAACATTGCTTCAGAGAATGTAAAACTTACCAAAGAAGAATTACAAAGCATTGAAGCTATCATGCCTGCCGGAATTGCATCAGGCGCGCGTTATCCCGAGAAATTTATGAGTGCATTAAACCGATAAATGTTCAT
>DASTYM010000116.1:0-3125 GCA_035764995.1 Cyclobacteriaceae bacterium
GTGAGCAGCGTGTTTGCCGATGCCGCCTGGTTCGAAATAAAAATTAGCGAAAAGGATCACCGGGTGTTTACCTACCGAATCTCCGAAAAGGAAGCATCTGATATCATCAATCATTTGAAGACTCATCATGTTACAGGCGTGTTGGATCAAAGCACCGATAAAACAAAGAACCTCTCGAAACATCTTGGGTCATTGCGTGGGTCACGCTTCCGTTCCATTCTTGCATTTCCAATTTATGTGAAAGGTGAAAACCTGGGCACATTGGCGTTGTTGAAAGAACTTCCGGATGGCTTCAATAAGGAGATGACCAAAATCGTTTCCACGTTTGCAAACCAGGCAGGTATCTCAATTGAGAACTTCCGCTTATTGGAGGAAGCCTTACAAAGCGAGCGTTATAAAGAGGAATTAAAAATCGCTAAGACTGTACAGAAGAGTTTACTTCCTCAAATGCTGGAGAAGGATAAGCAATTTGAGATTGCCGCTTTTTCAGAATCAGCCGATGAAGTCGGAGGTGATTATTACGACACGCTTCGCATCAGCCCGGAAGAAACTTCGTTGATTATTGCTGACGTTTCGGGAAAAGGAACTACAGCGGCCTTTCACATGTCTCAGATGAAAGGAATTTTCCACAGTCTTGCCCAAAATTGTATCGAGCCCGATGAGTTCATGGTGCGGGCCAATCGTGCATTGGTTTTCTGTTTGGAACGAGGCTCCTTCATCTCAGCGTCTTTCTTCCTGGTGAATACAGAAAGCAAAAAAATAAGATATGCTCGCGCAGGTCACTGCCCCGTATTGTATTACTCGGCAGCAACTGATAAATCAGATTACCTGAAAGATAAGGGCGTTGCATTAGGAATGGTACGTAACAACAGCTACGCCAACTTTATTGAGGCTAATGAGTTTTCATACGCACCAGGTGATATCATGGTATTATATACTGATGGAATTACAGAAGCCAAGAGCACAAAAGGCGAGGAGTTTGGATACGAACGATTAGCGGAGGTGGTGATGCAGGTGAAGACCCTGTCGCCTGTAGAAATCCAGGACCATCTGATTAATAAACTGTACGAGTTCTCGGGAACCAAAAATATAAACGATGATTACACTACCATGATCATCAAGTTTAGCAACTGAACATAAACCATTTTAAACCGTTAGAAATACATGGTCCAGATTAAAAGATTACAGGAAGACGGAGTTGATATTATCACCCCTATCGGTGAAATAGACGCCAGCTCCTCCATTGAATTGGACTTAACCATAGCCAAAAGTGTAGGCGAGGGCTTCACCAAAATACTGGTTGATTGCAGCGCCCTGGAGTACATTTCCTCAGCAGGACTCGGGGTTTTTATGTCTTACATCGATGAGTTTAAGGACAAAAATTTGAAAATGGTGCTGTTTGGCATGAGCGATAAAGTGGCGAATACGTTTGAGATATTGGGGTTATACGACTTACTGACGATAACCAAAGACAAGGCAGAAGCAAAGAAGAAAGTACAATGAAGTACAAGTATCAAGTTGGATGCAGCATTGAGAACCTGAAGGGGGTGAGAGACTTCATACGTGCCTCATTAAAAAATCATCACATTTCCGATCTGGAGATAAGCGAAATGGTACTGGCTCTGGATGAAATGTGCTCCAACCTGATGATTCATGCCCACGACTGCAATCCAAAAGAAATTTTTGAGTTACATATTCTGGTAGACAAGGATGACCCTGTGGTTTTTGAAATCATCGATGAAGGTACCGCATTCGACATCAACCAATTCAAAGAGCCCACTATGGATAACATCATCCATGAAAAGCGAAAAGGCGGACTGGGTATTCGCCTCGTGAAGTCGATCATGGATAGTGTAGAGTACGAGCAGAAAAGGAATAAGTGCATCTGCAGGCTTGCCAAAAAAGTGAATTTCAATTAATCAGATTCCTCGTATGATAAGAGTTATTGCCGCTGGCTTTTTGCTATTAGTTTGTCTGAGTGGATTCTCGCAACAGACAAAAATAGCCAAGCCGTTAACGCTGTTCACCGTAGCATCTGAGCCGGTAACCTCCGATGAATTTATTTATCTCTACAAAAAGAATCATCAGGCGAAAGAAGATTTCACGCAGCCAAAGATTGAAGAGTACCTGGCATTGTTCATTAATTTTAAACTAAAAGTAAAAGAAGCGCGCTTCCGCGGAATTGATACCACAGCTGTTTTTTTAAAGGAGTATGAGTCCTACAAGGAAGAACTTAAAAAACCATATTTACCCGAAGGTAAGCTCATTGATAGCCTGGTAAATGTAACCTATAAACGTTTGCAGGAGGAGGTACGAGCCTCCCATATTTTGATCAGCATCAAAAACGATGCAACACCTGCTGATACGCTTGAAGCATACAATAAAGCATTAGAAATTAAAAGTAAAGCTCAGGCCGGTGAGGATTTCGGTTCGCTTGCTGCACTTTATTCTGAAGAACCAATGGCGCAAACCAGTAAAGGTGATTTAGGATATTTCACAGCGCTGCAAATGGTTTATCCGTTTGAAAATGCTGCTTACCTGGGAAAACCCGGAGATATTGTTGGCCCTGTTCGAACTCGTTTTGGATATCACATTCTTAAAATTGTAGATCGTAAACCCGCGCGTGGAGAGGTCGAGGTTTCTCATATCATGATTCGAACCGGTGCGGAGCGCGATGCAGCGAAATCTAAAAATTTGATTTTTGAAATTTACGAGCAACTAAATGGTGGTGTTTCGTGGGAAGAAGTGTGTAAGCAATACTCTGAAGATCCAAGTTCAAAAAACAACGGAGGAAAGCTAAGACCATTTGGTGTAGGTGCTATGGCCAGCGTTCCGGAATTTGACCGTGTGGCATTTTCGCTCCAAAAGCCGGGAGAAGTTTCAGATCCATTTCAAACACAATACGGTTGGCACATCGTGCGATTGGAAAAGAAAATCCCGCTTCCAACGCTCGAAGAACTTGCACCAAACCTGAAAGGCCGTGTAGCGCGCGATGAGCGGGTTCAGGTCTCAAAACAGGCACTTACTAGTAAATTGAAAAGAGATTTTTCATTCACCGAAAACACCGTGACGAAAGCAAAAGTGTTTGGCTTGGCAGACACCACACTCACCACAGGAAAATGGAA
>DASTYM010000117.1:0-5991 GCA_035764995.1 Cyclobacteriaceae bacterium
CTTGATTTTTACCTGACCCTGCACGATGAACTTCTATTTGCTGTCCACGGAGCTGGTTAACAAGGTATGCAGCCATCGCAGGATCTGCTTGCTTTTTCGGAATTACGAATGCACGAGGTTTTTCTTCCTTTCCTTTTCGGATATTATTCAGCCCCTTTTGATAAAAATTCCGAAGCAATTGTTTTCCGTTGTATGATGTATACGATAAAGAAGCTAAAACTCCGGCCTCCATATAATTAACATTATTTCGTGCTGACCAGTTAACCCTGGCGGTAGAAGGATCCGGGCGGTACCACTCACGATTGGTTACATCATCTCCGGCATACTTCATATCAGTCAGGTCACGCAGGTAGGTGTTGGCTCCAGCGTTTCCAAAGGTTTCATAAAATCTTCCGATCGAATTATGATTGTTTGCTATCCACAACGCGTAACCTGGATACCAACCATCATAGAAGGCCCACGTAAATGCTCCCGGAAGTCCCTGGGCCGCCAGAGCCGCTACATCGTGATTGGCCATTACCTGCCACTCACCAATTGTTATTGGATCAATCGTTTCATTGTAGGGTCCGGTGCCGGTCGACATGTAAATAAGTGGAACGGATTCGTGGAGGTCCAGTGTAATCGTTGGATGCCACTCATAATAACCTTTGTAAAATGCCTTGGTGAGTTCCTGAGAGTTTTGAATTCCGTCACGGTTGTTATCGTGAAAAACATATTTGCCCCAGTACGGTGGAGACCTGCGGAATCCGTCATCCCATTCTTTACGGGCTTTTGTATAGCGATAATACCAGTCTACTTGTTTGTCACGTCCATCAGGTTCTGCTACCGGGTTAATGAGAATAATAACATTATTTCGGATTGCCTTTATTTCATCCGTCTGATCGGTGATTAAACGGTATGCCAGTTCCATCAGCATTTCAGGAGAGCCCATTTCAGGGGAGTGGAGACCTCCGCTCAAATAGAAGACAGGCTTTGAGTCGGCAATAATTTGTTCAACATTTCCATTTATCTTCCTTGGATCAGCCAACAGTTCGAGCTGCTTTTTGTAATGGTCCGCACGATTCATGGCATCTTCATTGCCGATCATAATTAACTGTAAAGCCCTTCCTTCCTCGGTGGTTCCAATCTGTTTCATCGTGAGGAAAGGTGAGGTTTCTGATAACTTTTTATAGTAACCATAAATGTCTGTGGTCCTGTGCATCACACCGGGTGCCCCAATGATCTCTCCAAAATGTTTTCGGGGAGAAGGAATTTTAGGATCATCAACCAGGTTTAACACCGAGGCTGGGAGGAAGCGAGAGTCGGTTGTATATTCTTTTATTTTCTGATTATAGGTTTCGTCAATTTGTTGCGCTTGTGACAGATTAATATACCCACTGAACAAAATGGAAAAAAAGAAGACGGTCAATCGACTGGTGGTTTTCATGTGGAAACGGTTTTAGGTTACCGGAATGTACTATGAATTTATGCCAGATACAATCGGGAGATCGATGAACGGGATGACAACGGAACGTAGAAATTATTAATCAGGCAGTTATGGATTTTCGAAGATATCGACCTTGTTTTCGTATACCAGATATTTTCGGACATCAGTGATCAATGCGTATTTACAGGCAGCATCAATGGACTCTTCCCGGGTGGTAGTATCGAATAAATCGTAGTAGACAAGCTTATCGCCTTTCTTAAAGTAAATCTCTTCACCCAGGAAATTGAAGTAGGAGAGGTTCGGCTCACTGATTACCCGGATTCGTTTACCGATTCCATTGAACACAACAATGCCAACGTTTTTATCGAGTATGAATAGGAAGTTCTGATATTCACGCATCATCAGGATTTCTGGCTTTTGTTTGAAGAGCGTTGCATCCACAACGACTTCAGCCAACATTTTGGACTCTGTCGGTGAAATTTTCTTGAGGCTGAAGTCCGCTTTATCGAGCACCCAAACATTGTGATCACCAGATGAGCAAATTAAGGAAGGTTCAATAACGAATTCTTGTGGAATAGTGAATTCCTGCTTAGTCTCTTCCGTGAAAAATGAACATTTATTTTCGATGCATACAAAGGATCTTGCACCATCACGAGGATCGAACACCAACGGTTTGCTTTCAAGTTTCAGTTCACTCACGAGATTTCCCTGAACATCATATTTTTTAATGTTCTTCTTTTGAAGAATGTAAAGATCACCCGGACGATCGACATATGCGGATTGTACATCCGAAATTTCGATTGTCTTGACTAAAGCTTGCTGAGGGTAAGCATGAAGAGGAGCCAGCAGAAGAATCAAAAAAATCTTCAACTTATCCATTGAATGTTTTAAGTTCAACGCTTTTTCCATCATACACAGCGTATGTGTTGAAATTCACCCATTCACCTAAATTAATATAACGACTGTTCTCTGAAACTTTTAAATCAAGCGGAAGATGCCGGTGCCCGAAAATATAAAAATCATGATGGCTCTTCTTTTCGAGCTCTTTACAATAGGTAAGCAGAAACTCCTTTTCATCGCCCTGAAACTTTTCTTCCCGCTTATTATTACTGATCCTGCTCTTTTTCGACCAGTATCGTGCAATGCCTATGCCAAGGTTAGGATGAATACGGGCGAAAAGCCATTGGCAAACAGCGCTGTTAAAAAACCATTTTAAAATCTTGTAAGTAGAATCGCCCGGGCCGAGACCATCACCATGACCAATTAGAAATTTCTGATTGACTGCATGGCTGGCAGACGAGCCAATTTCTAATTCAATTGGATCACGATGGATCGGGATGCTCAATTCTTTGATGAAGTAATCAAACATCCACATGTCGTGATTGCCGGTAAAGAAAATTACAGGGATACCGCTATCGGTGATTTCCGCAAGTTTACCCTGGAGGCGAATGAAACCTTTTGGAATGGCGTGTTTGTACTCAAACCAAAAATCAAAGATGTCGCCCATCAGGTAAATGCTGTGGGCTTCCTGTTTAACAGAATCCAGCCAACGAACAATTCTTTTCTCACGATCCAGACTTTGCTCATGATTGGGTACACCCAAATGGAAGTCGGAAGCGAAAAAGATTTTTTTGTTGGTTGGCAGGCTAATGGTCATCGTATCCAAAAATAAAAAATCAGGTACTGTATTCAATACCTGATTTCGTTTGTTTTTGAAGTCATGAATTATTTTCCGGTAATACCCGGAGTTTCACTTTCTGGAATACTATCTTCACTAGGGCGAGTGTTCTCTCTCTCCTTAGCTTCATCAGTCTTGGGTGAACCGTTTGTGAACTGCTGATAGGTAGTCAACTTCTCGAACGGACGTTTTCCGATAAGTCTTTCAAGATCCGACTGGAATAAGATTTCTTTCTCCAATAATTCCTTAGCGATCACTTCCAGGTGCTGACGATGCTTTTCCAAAAGGTTTTTCGTACGGTTGTAGGCGTCATCAATAACGCCTTTCACCTCTTTATCAATCTTTTCAGCAGTAGCGTCAGAGTACGGCTTTTGGAATGAGTAATCGTTAGCCTTCGAATCATAAAACGATACGTTTCCGATTTCTCGGTTCATACCGTAGATCGTAACCATGCTATAGGCCATTTTGGTAATACGCTCCAGGTCGCTCAGGGCGCCTGTTGAGATTTTACCAAACACAATATCTTCAGCTACACGGCCACCAAACGCCATACACATCTCGTCCATTAGTTGTTCTGTCTGGTACAAGAACTGTTCTTTTGGTAGATACTGTGCATAACCAAGGGCAGCTACACCACGAGGAACGATACTTACTTTTACCAATGGATCAGCATGCTCGAGGAACCAGCCTGCTACAGCGTGACCTGCTTCGTGATAAGCCACAATTCTTTTTTCTTCAGGTGAAATGATTTTTGTTTTCTTTTCAAGACCACCGATCACGCGATCAATCGCATCCTGGAAGTCAATCATCTCCACATGCTTCTTATCTTTTCGTGCTGCGATCAATGCAGCTTCATTACACACGTTGGCAATTTCAGCTCCGGCAAAGCCTGGAGTTTGAGCCGCTAATTTTTTAATATCAACTGAGGTGTCAAGTTTAATTGGCTTCAGGTGAACTTTGAAGATCGCCTCGCGACCAACGATATCTGGTTTATCAATACTGATTTGTCGATCGAAACGGCCTGGTCTTAAGAGCGCAGAGTCTAACACATCCGGACGGTTCGTTGCTGCAAGGATAATTACACCTGAATCAGTTGCAAATCCATCCATCTCAACAAGCAACGAGTTCAACGTATTTTCACGCTCGTCATTTGCACCTGGCATTTGACCGCGTCCACGCGAGCGACCAATCGCATCAACCTCATCAATAAAAACAATACACGGAGCTTTTTCTTTTGCCTGTTTGAACAAGTCACGTACACGTGCTGCACCAACACCCACAAACATCTCCACGAAATCCGATCCTGACAATGAGAAGAACGGAACGGCTGCCTCACCGGCAACAGCTTTTGCTAACAATGTTTTCCCGGTTCCAGGAGGGCCAACGAGCAACGCCCCTTTTGGAATTTTACCGCCAAGCTTCGTGAACTTGGAAGGAGTTTTTAAGAACTCGACAATTTCCTGGACCTCAGCTTTTGCTTCATCGAGACCGGCAACATCTGCGAAGGTGATCTTCACTTTATTTTCAGCATCAAACAACGCAGCTTTTGATTTTCCGATGTTAAATATTTGCCCACCAGGACCGCCACCTCCGGTCATTCTGCGCATCAGCATCCAGAATCCGAAAAGCAGCAGGAATAAAAATCCCCATTGAATGAACACGCTGAAATAATCGACACGTGTTTCTGAAATCAATGATGGTTTCCCAGTTACTTTAAGATTGCTATACCAGTTGTCGAAGTTGTCGACTGAGTTGATTTTGTGTTTGTAATGCGGGCCCGACCTGTTCGTACCCAACGCATTTTCCTCCAGGTCGCTGTATTTGGCATTTTTTAAGGCATCTTCGGTCAGGGTGATTTCAACAATCTTCTGATCCTGAATCAGGGCGATCTTTTTCACATCGCCACTCTTCACCATGTTCTCTACTTCACTCTGTGAGACTTCCTTTAAATTATTGGTAGAATTGATATACACTACGCCCAGGATAACCGCTACAGTAACCAGGATTACCCAAAGCTGATAATTGCCTTTCGGGGCCTTTGAAGGTTGTACTTTATTGTTGTCTTTTTTTTCTGCTGACATCTCTTCCTAAATCAAATTTGAATCAATAACGTGTTTGAGTGTTTTTAGTTCTTGCCGTCCTGAATTTCAGTCATTTCGGCATCGCCCCACAGTTTTTCCAGTGCAAAGAAGTCCCTCCGGTCTTTCCTGAAAACGTGGGCTACTACATCAAAGTAGTCGAGAAGCATCCACTCTTTATTGTTTTTCCCCTCAACATGCCAGGGGTTTTCTTTTACGGCTTTGTATACTTCCTCATCAATAGACTCGGCAATGGCATCCAATTGCTTATCCGAGCCTCCCGAACAGATTACAAAGAAGTCGGCCACGGCATTTTTCACTTTTCTGAGGTCCATGACCAGTATATCGGCCGCTTTCTTTTCCTGCATTCCTTTTACTATGGCGTCACATAACTTTTCGGAATCACTGGCCTTTCTTTTTTTCGCCATTCAGTAATAATCGGTTTAATTAGCAAAACTAAAGAATAATCTTGTATAAAATCCCTGCCAACACTCTTTTCATGGGACATTCCTTGGTTTTTATGCCAGAATGTCACTCAACCAATGATGAGGCCTCCCGGCTGATCGAAAGCAGCAGTCATGTGATGGAAGGAATGGTTGTGATCACAAATAATCAGACCTCCGGCCGCGGCCAACGTGGGAACACATGGGTGAGCGAACCCGGGAAGAATTTAACCTTTTCGCTATTGATTAAGCCGACCTTTTTAAATGCCCAAGACCAGTTTTTACTCAACAAAGCATTTTCTCTTGGCTTGTATGATTATCTGAATGCCACTTTACAAGGCACGGTAAAAATCAAGTGGCCCAACG